>JAGLEK010000457.1 GCA_023145125.1 Bacteroidales bacterium
CAAACTTTAGCTCACTTCACACTAATAATGAGCAATCAATAAATGGAATACATCTGGGTATATATAAGCGGAATTCTTGTGCTGGCATATTTGTTGGGCTCTATACCATTCTCCTTGTGGATCGGCTTGATATTCTTTCATACCGATATACGCAGGGAAGGTAGTGGGAATGCGGGTACAACGAATACTTTCCGGGTCCTGGGGTGGAAAGCCGGAATACCTGTCTTTATGCTGGATGTCATGAAAGGCTGGATAGCTGTGAACCTGGCCTGCTTGCTTCCTGCCGGCAGTATACCGAAGGAGTTTCAAATTTATTTAGCTATAAGCCTTGCAATATGTGTTGTAATTGGGCATATCCGCCCTGTTTTTGCCGGTTTCAAGGGCGGAAAGGGTGTTGCCACACTACTTGGGATTGGCATTGCCCTGTATCCTGTCAGCGGGCCGGCGGCTTTTGGTGTTTTTCTCATCGTTTTCCCATTGAGCGGTTATGTGTCACTTTCTTCCATCCTGGCTTGTATTTCATTTCCATTCCTGTCGTACTTTTTATGCAACAATACTGAAATCCCGCTGGTGATACTGTCAGTGGCGGTCGCTGTGTTCGTGCCACTCACTCACCTGAAAAATATCAAGCGCCTGCTGGCAGGCACCGAGTCGCGTTTTTTATATAAAAGCAAGAAATAAAGCATTCCATTATTTTGTGTAAATTGCACATCTTGTGAAAATTTTTAATATTTTTACATAGTGAAATAAGAAAAAGTCCTAACAGAAAAACATTACATATGAGATTCATCGTTTCAAGTTCCTTGTTGTCCAAGAATCTGACTGCACTCAGTGGTGTGCTGAATACCAGCAATACCTTACCTATCCTTGATGATTTCCTCTTTGAACTTAAGGAAGATGCTCTTATGATCACTGCATCTGACCTGGAGACTACCATGAAGGTTAGCATTCCTCTTGACAAGGCAGAGGATCCCGGCGCAGTCACCATACCGGCCAAGATACTAATAGACACATTAAAAACCTTTTCCGACATACCGGTACAGTTTACGATTAACAAAGAAACTCTTGGCGTAGAGATATCTGCCGGGGACGGGAAATATAAGCTGAGTGGCCATAAAAGTGATGAATTCCCGCAAGCACCTGAATTAGAGGAGACAGTATCTGTATCCATTGAGTCGGAGTTGCTGGTAAATGCAATCAACAAAACGCTGTTTGCTGCAGGAAATGATGAACTCAGGCCGGTCATGTCAGGAGTATTCCTCGAACTGACCCCTGATGACATCACATTTGTTGCTACTGATGCCCATAAGCTGGTAAGATACCGGAGAACGGATTTCAGCACCAGTGAGTCGGCTTCTTTCATCATGCCCAGGAAACCTCTTAACCAGTTAAAGAATATTTTATCTGCCTCTGAGGGCGCTGTGAGCATTGATTACAACCAGACCAATGCTGAGTTCAACTTTGAGAATGTAAAGATGACCTGCAGGCTCATCGACGGAAAATACCCCAATTATGAGGCCGTCATCCCAACCGATAACCCGCATAAGCTGACTATCGACAGGGTGTCTTTGCTGAATTCGATCCGCAGGGTGGCCATCTTTGCCAACCAATCGACACATCAGGTCAGGTTCAAGCTTTCCGGTAAGGAATTAGTGCTGGCTGCCGAAGACATCGACTTCTCAAATGAAGCTAAAGAGCGCCTTACATGCAGTTACGAAGGCGAAGATATGGAGATAGGGTTCAACTCCCGCTTTCTGCAGGAAATGCTGAACAATATTGATTCAGAAGAGATCATAATCGAGATGTCGGCACCCAACAGGGCAGGAATCCTGCACCCGGTGGCCAAAGAAAATGAAGCAGAGGACGTGCTGATGCTGGTGATGCCCGTGATGTTAAACCAGTAACGAATATCGAATATCGAATATCGGATATCGAATATCGGATATCGATATCATATATCGACAATCAAAAACCGACAATCGACAATAAAAAAAGGCCTCATAGAGGCCTTTTTTTATAGTTCCGGTCCTGCTTCAACCAGCCGTTTTCCCTCCTCGTTATCTGTGAAGGAAACGAAATTATCAATAAACTTCTGTGCCAGCACTTTGGCTGACTCATCCCATTTGGCAGGGTGGCTCCAGGCATTCCTGGGATTGCTGATGCCTTTTCTGCATCCCGGGATCTCTTTTGGGATCCAGAGGCCAAAATAGGGGAGTTGCTCGTATTCAGCATTATCGAGCGTGCCATCAAGGATATTGTCGATGATCTTCCGCGTAGAGGGAAGATCCATCCTTTCGCCAACGCCGTAAGGCCCTCCAACCCATCCGGTATTTACCAGGTATGCCACAGAACCGTGCTGTTCCATTTTTTTGATCATCTCCTCAGCATATTTGGTGGGATGCAATAAGAGAAAAGCTGCACCAAAGGCGGCGGAGAATGAGGGTACAGGTTCTTTGATGCCCAGCTCGGTGCCGGCAACTTTTGCTGTATAACCACTCAGAAAGTGATACTTGGCCTGGTCAGGAGTAAGCTTGGCAACGGGAGGCAAAACACCGAATGCATCTGCAGTGAGGAAGATCACTTTTTTGGGGTGTCCTCCCCTGGAGACAGGCTTAACGATATTATCAATATGGTATATCGGGTAGCTGACCCTGGTATTTTCGGTTTTGCTGTTGTCGTCAAAGTCGATCTTGCCGTTTGCATCAAACACAAGGTTTTCAAGCAAGGCATCCCTTCTTATAGCACGATATATATCCGGCTCTGTTTCTTCGCGCAGCTTGATGCATTTGGCATAGCATCCGCCCTCGAAGTTGAATACGCCGTCATCGTCCCATCCATGTTCATCATCACCGATCAGGGCACGTTTGGGATCGGCAGAAAGCGTGGTCTTGCCTGTTCCGGAAAGTCCGAAGAATATGGCTGTATCCCCTTCTTTTCCCATGTTTGCAGAACAGTGCATTGCCGCGATCCCGCGAAGCGGAAGATAGTAGTTCATAATGGAGAAGAATCCTTTCTTGATCTCTCCCCCATACCATGAGCCTCCAACAACAGCGCGTTGTTCTTTCAGGTTAAACAGCGCAAAAACTTTGCTGTGCAGTCCGTGCTCTTTCCAGTCGGGGTCATTGGTTTTACATGCATTGAGCATAACAAAATCAGGTTCGAAAGTTTCGAGTTCTTCTTCTGTTGGCCGGATAAACATATTTTTTACAAAATGGGCCATCCAGGCTACTTCTGTTACGATACGGATGCGCAAGCGTGTGTTTTCATTGGCACCTGCATAGCCATCCTGCACATAAAGTTTTTTGCCTGTAAGCTGTTTTGCACCTATGGCATATATCTTTTTCCAGTTTTCTTCCGAAAGGGGCTTATTGTCAGATGCTTTCCTGTCAGGGTTTTTCCACCAGATGTTATCCCGTGAAGTTTCTTCATCCACAATATGCTTATCCTTGGGAGAACGACCGGTAAAAATGCCTGTATCAACAGCTACCGCTCCCGTATCGGTGACAAACCCACGATTGAAACCTTCCAGCTCCGGGTTGGTTTCATGTTCAAAAATTTCGTCGTAAGAAAGATTGTGATAGATCTCTTCCACTTCAGGAATGCCATAGGAGGCCAATTCTGCTTTGATCTTGTTAATATCTGATGCCATGATGAAGAATAAAAAGTTTAGAATTCAGTGATCAAACAAATTTAAGAAAAATTTATCAATATAGCTATATGGCTACATGATTTCATGGTTCCACTGTTCCATGGATAACTGTCAAC
>JAGLEK010000458.1 GCA_023145125.1 Bacteroidales bacterium
CCTGCATTTCTCTGGGTACGGCTTTTTGGCAGGAGGAGGGCACTGGCAGGCGGATTTCTGATGTCGTCCAGGCTGAGTCTTATCATAGCTGCTTCAACAATTGGTCTTGGACTGGGAGCCATAACAGAAGGGATCAATGCCAGCTTTATTCTCATGGCCGTGATTACCTGCCTGATCTCTCCCATGGTATACAATAGCATGAACCCTGTTGATAAGAAGAAAGGCCGAAAGGTTGTGATCGTTGGGGGAAGCAGTACGGGGGTTTTGCTTGCAAGGAGGCTGAAAGTGCACGGGCGCTCATCCACTATCGTTGAGCGGGATAAGGTCCGGTATAATGATATAAGGAGCAAGGGGATCTCCGTGGTTTTTGGTGAGGGAACCGATGTAAACACCTTTTTGGAACTGGGATTGCAATCTTCCGATTATGTGGTCGTTCATACCGGCAATGAGGAGGAAAATATCAGGATCTGCGAGATACTGAGAAAGGAATTCCATCATGAAAAACTGATCTCAAAGTCAACGCACGCAGCAATAGAGCAATCCCTTAAGAGGCTGAATGTTGAAATATTGGATGTAAGGCGGACACTGGCAGCCACTATTGAGAACCTGATACTACGGCCCGGCACCTATCATGCACTGGTTGATACATTCGAAAACTTCATAGTAGAGGAAATTCCCATTACAAGCAAATTGGCAGACGGCATACATGTAAAGGACTTTCATTTTCATAATGATAGCACGCTGGTCCTTATTCAGCGCGGAACAGACAATTTTATCCCACATGGAGAGTCAGTCCTGAAAAGAGGTGATGTGCTGATAGTATTCGGGACCGGTGCTGCCCTTGAGGATACCAGGAGTCGCTGTTCAGACTAAACAGGAAAAGGCAGTAGGATACCAGGGCCCGATGTTCAGGCTAAACCGCCTTTTATCATATGCTTCATATTGGCGATCTGCTCCGGAGTGCCCAGCACGAATAGTTTAGAACCTTTGGACACACTGAGATCAGGCGATGGATTCAGAATGAATTCACCATCCGATGTTTTAAAGCCGATTATATTGGCCCCGGTCTTTTTTCTTATCCCGATCTCGTAAATCGTCTTATCTAAAACATCTACCGGAAGATCACTGCAAACGATCTCTTCCAGATTGGTGGGAGCAGCTCCGTGAACAGAAAGCATCTCAAGGAATTCCATTACATCGGGCTTCGCAACCAGTGTTGCCATATGTGCTCCGCCAACACGCTCAGGCATCACCACATT
The DNA here is from genome assembly GCA_023145125.1 of Bacteroidales bacterium. Classification (GTDB taxonomy): domain Bacteria; phylum Bacteroidota; class Bacteroidia; order Bacteroidales; family B18-G4; genus B18-G4. The sequence goes on from JAGLEK010000458.1 coordinate 1,260, forward strand.
ATTAACACCGGCTACTTTTAGTTTCTTTTCTGAGCTTTCGTTCGATGCCCTGCTGATGATTATCATCGTTGGATTTAAAGACCTCGCGGTGAGGGCAACAAATAGATTGTCGGCATCATTAGGCAAGGTGGTGATCAATGCCCTGGCATTTTTAATCTTTGCTTTTTCAAGAATATCATCGTTGGTGGCGTCCCCCTCAACGAAGCGGAAGTCTTCACTGAGGTGATGCATGATCACATCATGGCTGTTTTCAACGATGACGAACGCTTGTTTGTGAGCAATAAGCTCATGGGCTGCCTGCTGTCCGTTTCGCCCGTAGCCGCAAATAATAACATGCTTGTCCATTTTCTTAACTTTTGATTTATTTCTCCCCCCCAGGGCAAAGAATCCTGCCAGCTGCCCTTCCACAAAATGAGTGGTGATGATGGAGATGGCATAGGCATATATACCGAAACTTGAAATGATCAGAACCATGGTGAATACCTTGCCGGGATTGCTGAGCCTGTGTATTTCGCCAAAACCAACCGTGGAAATGGTGATGATGGTCATGTATAGCGAATTCAGGAAATTATCGCCTTCGATCAGCATATATCCTGTTACGCCAAGCACCATGATGCCACAAAGAATAAATATGGCTGTGAGGATCTTTCTTTTGCCGGATAGTTCCAATCTGTTTTAGATTTATTCTAAGCACAAAGATAGAAATTATTTCATCAAGCCTGTTAATACTGCTGTTTGAGAAGCTGATGGCCGATGCTGCATTCGAGACAAAGTTTATTATCACAAGCAGTATTCTTCAACTGCAAAAGTCCCTGGCTTTCCAGGCTGTTTTCTGCCCTGACGCCTATCGAAGTCCATTTTCTGATAATGGCATTGTTTTCCGGGGGAAGGATTTCCATAAACGTTAATGCCCTGTCGCATAATGCCGGATTGTTCATCTCCTGCCCGTACAAATGGATCAATGGGATGATGGCGTTTATAAGCAGGAGCTGGATGCTTTGCCTGCCAAATTTTTTCTGACATCTTTTGCTTTTCCTGTCCAAGATGTAATGAGTGTCCCAGTATTCAGATGCTGTCAGGTCGAAAAAGCTGTACAGTGAATTGATTGTCTCCATTTCAATGATCTCCTGGAATACACTTTGATTTTTATGATATAATGCTGCAAGCTGTGATATCCTCAGGCCGGGGAAGGCAATGGGGCGAAGACGCATGAATTTCCATAGATATCCCGGCATAGGCGATAGCCGGTGCTTCGCCGCCAGGTATGCATGCTCTTTTTTCAGGCGCCTGGGAAATCCTCCGTACAGGCTTCTGTTCAGCAAGCCTGATTGTCCGAATAACAGGGCTTCAAGCTGGAAGAGGTCCCCGTGATATTTCATAAGTGTTTTCACGGGCAGCGTTTTTGCCAGCATCTCAAAAGAAGCCGTATTGATCTTTGCTCCGAACTGCCTCGATAATAAGCGGAAACAACATTCTTCCCAGTCCATCTTAAGATGTGCAAGCTCATGTCTGATCAACCCGGTTTTATCAAATAGCCGCTGAACCGCCAGGGCATTGATCCTGCCGGTGACATGGATCGGGGCTACGGTGCTTAGCAGGTTCTGGCAAGGAACCCATAGGAGGTTATGGCTGATCTCTTTATAGCGTTGCAGCAGTTTATCTTCAAAGGCTCCTTTAATGCAGATCGTTTGCAATTTGCGCCCCGTAGAATCTTTTACAATTCTGTCGTTTTCCACTACTACATGCAAGATAACATTGTTGTACGCTTCATCCGTATTATGCTGATGCCTGTACCAGTCAGAGGCCAGTATATGTATCTCAACATTTCCTGCCCAGAGGGTGTTTCCGATCCTGATCCGTGCATACTGGAAGTCAGGGCCTGAGTCATGGTTGTGAATGCCGGGGTGGATAATGCTCAGCTTCTCACCATTGATTGTTTGTAAACCGGGTGATAGCATCCGGTGTTTCCAGAGATAGTGAAAAAAATCTTCAGGTATATTTTTTAAGGTGTTTTTCAAATCATTTACTTCTTCTTCTCATAGATTAATACCTTTTTGCGGGAATTGTCACACCCTTACTTTAAGTGAGGGAAGGTATCGTGTTGGAAAAAAAAGAATTTAATTTATGCTCAAAGACTTGCTTTTGACTCAGAAATTCTTATTTTTGTATAAATTAATAGCTTATCAAGCTTAATGGAGCAGGCTAAAGACTTAGTTTCCAGAATTAATGAGCAGGTTTTGGAACTGCTTGGCCGGCACCGGGCATTAAAAAGTGAAGGTACTGAGTTACAAACACAAAATGCAGAGCTTCTAAAATCAATTAAAGAACTAAAAACTGAAATAGACAAGCTAAAAGAGCAGATTGTTAAACTAAAAATTACAAAATCACTAACAGATAAGGAAGATTCAATAGAAGTGAAGGCGAAAATAGAAGAACTGTTGCGGGAAATTGATAAATGTGTGGGACTTTTGAATCAGTAGGAAAGACGATAATGGCTTGAAGACCTGATGGATGAACTAGTAATAACTGTGAAGATAGTCGACCGTCCATACAAAATGACGGTCAAAGCAGAGGAGGAAGAGGTCATAAGAAAAGCTGCCAGGTTAATTAATGAAAAGATAGAAGAATATGCAAATACTTACGCTTTTAACGACAACCAGGATTTGCTCGCTATGGTGTCGTTGTGGTTTTCTACAACATCGTTAAAAGCACACACTGCGATCGGGAGTGACAATGATGACCTGATCAATGGTTTAAAAACCCTGGAAAAATTGCTTTCAGAACAACAAGAGGGATAGTCCCCGAACATCGTTCTTTGAAATTTAAAATATACCCGCGTTAATTCATTTTGGTTTGTAAACTCAACATTACTTTAATTAGGATTGGCTCATAAGTTCCTAAAACAGGCCTCACTCCGCATGGCGGATTTCCCGATGGTCAGGGAACAGAGGACGTTTGAATAACTTGGCCTTCCTATCCGTGTCTTTTGGGGTTTCGAAAACCCACGAATTAACTGCGGGTTTTTTTTTGCCGCACAATTACTGCTCTCATCAATTTAATGTTTAATTAAAACTCTTAGAAGATGTTAGATATAGCGTACCTTGTTATCTCGGGAGTTGCCGGCTTGGTGCTTGGGGTTATCATAACTTCAACAATGCTGAGAAAAGCAGTTGAGAAAAAAAGTGAAAAACTGCTGGATGAGGCAAAAGAAAAGGCCGAAGTATATAAAAAGGATAAAATAATACAGGCGAAAGAAAAGTTCCTTCAGCTGAAGATCGAACATGAAAAGGTTATTAATGAAAAAAATAGCAGGATTCAGCAAAACGAAAGCAGGTTAAAGCAGAAGGAGTCAAGTATCTCTCAAAAACTGGAAGAGCTGCAACGCAAACAGAAGGAAGTAGATTCGATACGGTCCAACATGGACAACCAGCTGGAGATCATTGCCAACAAGCAGCAGGATCTTGATAGAGCACACAAGCAACAGGTTGAGCAATTGGAAGCAATCTCCGGGTTGTCTGCAGGCGAAGCCAAAAGCCAGTTAAATGAAACCATCCTGGAAGAAGCGAAGGCGGATGCCCAGGTTTATATTGCAGAAATTGTTGACGAGGCTAAACTTACCGCCAACCAAAAAGCAAAGAAGATAGTAATTGAGTCAATCCAACGTACTGCCGTTGAGCATGCGATTGAAAATACTGTCTCGGTATTCCATCTCGACAGTGATGAGATCAAGGGCAGGATAATTGGCCGTGAAGGACGGAATATCCGTGCAATTGAATCTCTTACGGGCATTGAGATCATCATCGACGATTCTCCGGAAGCCATTATACTGTCAGGATTTGATCCTGTGAGGAGAGAGATCGCCCGGCTGTCGCTGCATAAGCTGGTCACTGATGGCAGGATACATCCTGCACGTATTGAGGAGGTGGTTGCAAAAACCCGTAAGCAAATTGAGCAGGAGATCGTTGAAACGGGTAAAAGAACAGCCATCGACCTTGGCATTCATAATATGCACCATGAACTGATCCGGATGGTGGGCAGGATGAAATACCGTTCATCATATGGGCAAAACCTGCTGCAGCATTCCATAGAGGTAGCGAATCTTTGTGCAACCATGGCCGCAGAACTCAACCTGAACCCCAAAATAGCCAAGCGGGCAGGCTTGCTGCACGATATTGGTAAAGTGCCCGATAATGAGCCCGAACATCCACATGCCATCCTCGGAATGAAACTTGCCGAGAAGTACAAAGAAAAACCCGATGTGATAAATGCAATTGGAGCGCATCACGATGAAGTTGAAATGGAATCACTGATTGCTCCGATCGTACAGGTATGCGATGCCATCTCCGGTGCCAGGCCGGGAGCCAGGCGTGAGGTTGCTGAGGCCTACATCCAGCGTCTCAACAAACTTGAAGATATTGCACTCAACTACCCGGGCGTTGTGAAAACATATGCTATCCAGGCCGGACGTGAGCTCAGGGTGATCGTAGGTGCAGAGAAAGTATCCGATGAAGATGCGAACAAGATATCACTCGACCTTTCTAGGAAGATCCAGGATGAGATGACCTACCCGGGGCAGATCAAGATCACCGTGATCAGGGAAACGCGGTCTATTAATTACGCGAAATAGTCGAATATCGAATATCAAGTATCAAGTATCGAGTATCAATCTATTCCGGATTGCTTACGGCTTGCTGTTCCTCAAATTGCTTGATCAGCTCCTCAGGTGATTTTCCCAGGTTTTGAATGGAAATTTCAGCATCATCGGCAAATTCATTATCAGGGTATTTTTCGATGAACTCAAGGTAAATGGCTTTGGCATTATCGAGGTCACCAAGATAGTTTTCATAAACATAGCCCTTCAGAAACAAGCATTCCGGGACTTTCCTGAAATCAGGGTAATCCTGAATAACCCTGTTGTACAAGGTGATCGCCCGCTGACCTTCACCAAGGTTCAGGCAAAATTCGGCACCCTTGAATAAATATTCAACAGCCATGCTGTCGTCGGGGTAAGAGTTCGTGTAATCTACATATAGATCAACCAGCTCGAGGGCTTTTGCTTTATCAATAAATCCTTCGCTGGATGAAAACAGAGTATCTTCTGCTGTCTTGATCTCAGCAGCATCTTCTTCATTTGAAGGTCCGCATGATACAAACGCTGCCACAAGGGCTAAAATTAACAATGAGTTTCTGAATCCTGTCATGTCTAATGGTTTTTGTTATGGTTATTTTTTCTTTTTTGATTTAAGGGGAAAGATCATTTTATAGTCTACATCGATGTTTCCTGTAGAGATATCATTCAGTTTTCTTTTCAGCAGCAACTTTCGCAGGGGGTTTACCAGGTCTACAAATATTCTCCCTTCAATATGATCATACTCATGCTGGATGATCCTGGCTATGACCCCCTCATACTGTTCTTCAATGAGGTTAAAGTCCCTGTCATGGTATTCAATGGTGATCTTAGGTTTCCTGATAATGTCTTCTCTTACATTCGGCACGCTGAGGCATCCTTCATTGAAACTCCATTCTTCACCTGTTTCCTCGAGGATGTAAGGGTTGATGAAAACCTTTGAGAAGTCCGCTGCTTCCGGATATTCTTCGGCAAAGGGCGTTGCATCGACCATGAACAACCTGATGGACTTGTTCACCTGTGGTGCGGCGAGGCCTACACCACTGGAAATATACATGGTCTCAAACATATTGCTGATGAGTTCATCCAATCCCGGATAATCCTTGTCGATCTCCTCTGCTAATTTTTTCAGTGTCGGATGTCCATACGCAACTATGGGTAATATCATGTCCTTTTAATTATTATCCGTTGTTCATTTCCAGATAAGTTTGTAATATGATCGCAGCACTTATCTTGTCGATCAGGCTTTTGTCCCTTCTTCCCTTTTTGCTGATGCCGGATTCCAGAATTACCTGTGATGCCATCCGTGATGTGAACCGCTCATCGACCCGCTCGATCTTCAAACCAGGAAAAGATTTGCTGACCTGTTTAATGAAAGGTGCAATGTACTTTTCAGCTTCTGATGCTGTATAATCCATTTGCTTCGGTTCACCGATCACCAAACAATCAACGCCTTCCTCTTCAATATATTTTGTGAGGAATCCGATTAATTCATGGGTGGGAACAGTGCTTAGCGGGCTTGCAATGATCCTGTCAGGGTCGGTAACTGCGATCCCTGTGCGCTTCCTTCCATAATCTATAGCTATGATCCTTCCCATATTCCTGATCTTCTAAAGTGTGTGCAAATTTACTTATTTTTTATTTCCGGAAACCATAGCGTAGCCTAACTCATGCGAAAAATGCCTAATTTTGAAATGCATTAAAAGATTGATATGCCTGAAAACCTGAAAAAGATCATTGAAACTGCCTGGGAAGATCGTTCCCGGCTTGAACATGAGGAAACCCGGGAGGCTATCCAAAGTGTAATAGGCCTGCTCGACAAAGGTAAATTGAGAGTTGCAGAGCCTTCAGGGGATGCCTGGGTGGTTAATGAATGGATCAAGAAAGCAGTGATACTGTATTTTCCTATCAGCGAAATGATAACCACCAGTGCAGGACCGCTTGAATTTCATGACAAGATAGGCCTGAAAGAGAATTATGAAGCACTCGGGGTACGCGTTGTACCCCACGCCGTGGCAAGGTATGGCTCATATATCAGCAGGGGCGTGATCATGATGCCGTCTTATGTGAACATCGGGGCGTATGTAGATGAGGGCAGCATGGTAGACACCTGGGCAACGGTAGGCTCATGTGCCCAGATAGGGAAGAACGTACACCTCAGCGGGGGGGTTGGCATCGGGGGTGTTCTGGAACCTGTACAGGCAGCACCGGTCATCATCGAAGATAATTGCTTTATCGGCTCGAGGTCGATCGTGGTTGAAGGGGTGCGTGTAAGAAAGGAAGCTGTGCTTGGAGCCAATGTGGTACTAACTCAATCTACCAGGATCATCGACGTTTCAGGTGATACCCCGCTGGAACATAAGGGGGATGTCCCGGAACGCTCAGTGGTGATCCCGGGCAGCTTTCCCAAGAAATTCAATGCCGGTGAGTTCCAGGTATCCTGTGCACTGATCATCGGTAAAAGGAAAGCATCCACCGACATAAAAACTTCCCTGAATGATGCCCTGCGGGAGTACAATATTCAGGCTTAGATATTTGAATTGACCCTTGAAAAAGATACTCATCATACAAACAGCCTCCATTGGCGATGTGATCCTGGTAACCCCTGTGCTGGAAAACCTTCACAGGAAATATCCTGATGCTGCCATAGATGTGTTGGTGAAAAAAGGCACAGAGTCTCTCTTTGCATCACATCCCTACATCAGGAAACTTTATATATGGGATAAGTCAGATAAAAAGCTGAAAAACCTTTATAAAATTTTGAAAGAGGTACAGTCGGAGCGTTATGACCTGGTAATAAATGTTCAGCGCTTTTTCCTGACAGGATTTTTAACAGCTTTTTCCAGGGCCGGAAAAACTGTTGGTTTTAACAAAAATCCTTTTTCGGTCTTCTTCTCAAAAAGGCTGAAGCACAAGATCAGGGAAGGGGAATTTCATGAAACGGAAAGAAACCTGCTACTCATCCAAAACCTGGTACAGGAAACAGAAAAACGACCTGTATTGTATCCTTCAAAACAGGATGATGCGCTCACTTCACAATACAAGACTCATAAGTATATTTGCGTGGCACCGGCCTCTCTGTGGCATACCAAGCAATACCCGGCTGATAAGTGGGTGGAATTTCTTCAGCAGCTGCCGGATGATCTCTATGTATATTTTCTGGGATCTCCGGCTGATCATGCTTTATGCGAGGAGATCATTAAAAGGTCATCGCATGGCAACAGCATGAACCTGGCCGGTAAGCTTAAATTGCTTGAGACGGCTTCCTTGCAAAGGGATGCCCTTATGAATTTTGTAAACGATTCAGCTCCTATGCATCTGGCATCAGCTGTTAATGCGCCTGTTACAGCAATATTCTGCTCAACCGTCCCGGCATTCGGCTTTGGCCCCCTGTCAACGGATTCTGAGGTGCTTGA
>JAGLEK010000459.1 GCA_023145125.1 Bacteroidales bacterium
GTCCCGAAACCATACTTGTGGGCGATCCATTCAAGCAGGTAAAATGCCTCTTCCCTTATAAAGCTTGCGCTTGAAATGCATACTGCAGCAGGCCTCCACTCTTCACTTTTTTTGATCCTGGTCGATTTCTGGAGATATACCTGCAACCTCCTGTTGAGCTGTATTATCGCTCCCCTGAAGATGGATTGCAATCCCCTCCTTTCCTTATGATATCTTGAAATGATCATGTAAATAATGATCATGGCTGCGATGGCAACAAAAGCATAGATCCAGTTGATCTTGAACATCAGCCATACGCTCATGAGAAATCCAACAAGCGAAATGTACCACCTTGACCGGAATGTAGGCCTGTAGCTCGGATCCGATCCGAAATGATTAAGAAAAGAGATCAGGCAGAGCGCTCCATAAGTAACCATAAAGAACATAGAGATGATCTCTGCCACCATGTTTATATTGCCCACTGTAACAAAAACAAAAGCAATTAGCACGGTTATCAGTGATGCGTTGAATGGCTCGTTATCGGCCTTCTTTCCTTTAGACAGAAAGCGGTTTACCCTCGGCAATGGGAATAAATTATCATATGTCAATGCCTGTAAGGTCCTCGGGGCTACCATCACCGATCCTATGGCCGATGAAATGGTAGATGCCGCCAACCCGATAGGGATCACCCAAATGCCCCAGACAGCGATCTTGCTCATGACAAGCTGCTCGCCGGCAAGGTCTTCCGGGCTGGCAGAAACAGTGAGTTTCCAGGCAATGAACACATATGCGATCATGCCTATGAAGGTAGCCATCAGGGTTCCCCTGGGAATAGACTTCCGTGGTGACTTCAGGTCACCTGACAGGCCCACACCGGCTGTCATTCCGGTAAAAGCAGGAAAAACAATGGCAAATACGATAAAAAACTGGTTGGAGTTCCTGAACGATCCGCTGAAAAGCTGATATCCGCTTTCAGAAGCATATTCGGTGGTTCCGGCAAAGAAAAGCACCAGTGTGCCTGCCAGGATGATCACGATCACTATCAGGGCCTTCACGCCAATATTCGCACCACGGATAAGTATCAGAGCCGACAAGATTGCCATGGCCGGCAAGCTGATCGCCTGTTTGGGCAGGTCAATCCCATGGGCATTTCGCATCCAGTCGAAGAAAGGCTCAAAGGCCTCGGTAAAGGCTATCACATAAAAGGCCACGCTGATAGCCTGGGAAAAATACAGGGCCAGGCCGATGGTTGCACCTATGTTTAATCCAAAGGACCGGGAAATAATGAAGTACTCCCCTCCCCCTTCAACACGCTGGTTGGTAGATATCTCTGAGATAGCCAGGGCTGTAGGGATGGTGACCAGATGTCCGAGCAGGATGATAGCCAGCACCCCGGTAAAACCAAGCGTTCCTACAGCGTATCCAAAACGCAGGAAAAGGATAGCTCCGAGAATAGTCGAAATTGCAGTAAAGAATACCGGCGCCGTGCCAAATCCATGAGATTTTTTGTTCTCCATCACTTCAAAGATAGATTAATTTTGAATTTTGAATTTTTAATTATTAATTTTGAATTCAAATCATCAGCCCATGAAAGCATTCAAAATCATTATCCTCTTCCCTTTACTGCTTTTATTCATTTCCATTACGGCCATGAGCCAAAAAGGAGTACCCGATGATTTCTGTCTTAC
>JAGLEK010000046.1 GCA_023145125.1 Bacteroidales bacterium
CATATTTTTGCTTTAGTGAACAAGAAGTTTATCATATTTATAATCGGGTTGATGAGCATGGCATTGCTGGCCCTCGTCTTTATCCAGGGATACTGGATAAACAATGCCATGATCGTTCGCCAGGCCAACTTTGTACGTTCCGTTAATGAAGCTGTTGAAGGAGTGGTTTTTCGCCTTGATAAATCAGACCTCGCCGGCCGGCTCCAGGCCACTATAAATTATCTTAGTGATTCGCCGCAGTATATGGCTCACGATGATTCGATATATGATGCCCTTAATCATGAATTCCGGGATATTGACAACAGTGGTGAACTGGAAGCATTCTACAATAAGTATATACTGTCCCTGGAGGTAAAGGACCGGCAGAGGATACATGAAGGGTTTCAATTGATCGAAAAGAGGCTTACATATAATCTGATCGACTCTTTGCTAAGGACTGAATTACATAAAAAGAGTATTTCGGCAAAATTCCAGTTTGGCGTTTTCAGCACAGAACGTGGAAAAATGGTTTTGCGCACTGAGGGAAGCAACCTGTCTGTATTGTTGGAAGGGGCCTATGCATTTACCCTGTTCCCTGGTGACCTGCTCGAAGAACCAGACTACCTGATGCTATACTTCCCCAATGAAAGAGGCTTCCTGATCGGCCAGATGGCCGGCTTGCTCGTGATCTCGATCTCACTTATCCTGATCATCATTTTTTCTTTCACCTATACGGTACTTACCATCTACCGGCAAAAACGCCTGTCGGAGATGAAAAACGATTTCATCAATAACATGACGCACGAGTTTAAAACTCCCATCTCCACCATCTCCCTTGCCTGCCAGGCTTTACGGGATAAAGATGTTATAAAAACTGAGAATGTGTATGATGCTTATATCGGGGTGATCGGGGAGGAGAACCTCCGGCTTGGCGCCATGGCCGAAAAGATACTTCAGTCGGCGGTACTCGAAAAGAGGCAACTAGAACTTAATAAGGAGTGGTTCGATATTCATGAGGTCATCGCGGATGTTGTAAGCAAGATCGGCATACAGGTTCAGATCAAGGATGGAAATATCTGTACTGATCTCAATGCTGAACCATCAAAGATCCATGCCGATAAGGTGCATTTTACCAACCTGATCAACAACCTGCTTGACAATGCCAACAAATACACTCCACAGAAACCGAAGATCAGGGTGAGCACCGAAAATGTTAAAACCGGCATTATGATCTCTATCGAAGACAATGGCATCGGCATTAGTAAAAAGAACCAGAAAAAGATCTTTGATAAGCTATTCAGGGTCCCGATGGGAGATCTTCATGATTTCAAGGGATTTGGGCTTGGACTTAGCTATGTGAAAGTTATAGTGGAATACCACAAGGGAAGCATCTGGTTGGAGAGCGAACTTAAAAAAGGAACAAAATTTGATGTATTTTTACCTTACGAATCATAATATACAGCTATGGATAATGAAAAAGTGAAGGTGCTACTCGCTGAGGATGATAAAAATCTCGGAACCATCCTGAAGTCATACCTTGAGGCCAAGGGCTATCCGGCCACCCTCTGTGTGAACGGACAGGAAGCTTTTATTGAGTTCAACAAGAATGAGTATGATTTTTGTATCGTAGATGTGATGATGCCTGTGAAAGACGGCTTTTCCCTTGTCAAAGATATCAGGAACATTGACAAAAAGGTGCCCATCCTTTTTCTTACTGCTAAATCTATGCAGGAAGACAAGCTTAAAGGCTTTGAAATTGGTGCCGATGACTACCTGACAAAACCTTTCAATATGGAAGAACTTCTGGCAAGGATGGAAGCTATCCTCCGGAGGATCCGGGTTGAAGAGAAAGAAGGCCCGGAGGGGGATGTTTACAAACTCGGTAAGATGGAATTTAATGTTGTTCGTCAAACCCTGTGCATGGATAAGGAGGAAGTAAAATTGACTTCAAAAGAATCTGCCCTCCTGAAGCTTCTCTGCCAGAATCTGAATGAGGTGGTCGACCGCAGTGTGGCCCTGAACAAGATATGGCTGGATGATTCATACTTCAACGCCCGAAGCATGGATGTCTATATTACTAAACTCAGGAAATATCTCAAGATGGATCCTTCTGTCGAACTCTTGAATGTGCACGGGGTAGGGTTTAAACTGGTTACCCTGTAAGGCCTGCCATCCTCCGTAAAATACATATTTACTCTCAAAAATTTTAAGTCCCGTAAGGATTTTCCATAAATCGCACCTTATGGGCAGTATCATGTACTATGTTCCAGTATATGGATGATCCGGGCCCCTTGTCTTTGTTGGTCAGAACGATGAGCGTTTTACTGGTTTTCATATCACGGATATAATAGGCCCTGTACCCTTTCCACCAGCCAAAATGGAAAGCTGTGCTGTCTTCGCTTTCCTTTATACGCCACCCATAACCGTAATTATCCTTTCTTCGCCAGTATTTCGGGCTGCCACGGGTGAATGCTTCCTGCATGGTGGTTTCCGAAACAAGCAGGTTAGTGCTTATGGCCTGGTCGAACTTGGCAAGGTCTTCGATACTGGTGTAAATACCCTTGTCGCCAGTTACTCCGTTCAGGTATTCATTTCGTACCCTGATAGGCCTCCAGCTTCTGTATGTATGCCCCATAACCTCAGTTTCTACATAAAATGATACTGCAGTATCCTGATCCATATGATAAACGAAAGAGTCATCCATCCCGACAGGGTCGAAGATCCTCTGCTGTACAAATTCTCCATAGGGCATCCCTGTTATGGCTTCAATAACGGTGGCTACCAGGGCGTAGTTGGTATTGCAGTAATGAAAACCCTTATCGGGCTGGAAGTAAGGGTCAGGTACATATTCTGCGAAGAGATCCAGCATATCGTCATTTGTGAGCGGGATGCTTTTATTTGTCCATTTGTCGTGGGCAAGCGACATATAGCGGCTCAGTCCGGAGCGGTGTGTGAGCAGCATCTTTGTGGTGACGCTGTCGTATGGGAATTCGGGCAGGTATTTCTTAATGTCGGCATCCAGATCAAGCAGGCCGTCTTCCCGGAGTATCAAGGCCGACATCCCGGCAAACATTTTTGAAACAGATGCAAGTTGAAACGGGGAGTTGATACTAAGGGTATCCTTTGTCCTGAAATTAGATATTCCAAAAGCTTTTTGATAGATCAGGCATCCATGTTCCAGGTAAGCAACAGCACCGTTGAACCAGTAACCTTTCGACATTTTAGTGAATATACTGTCGATCCATTCTGATTTAAGGCGTGCGGTGGCAGAATCGCAAACAACACGGGGTGTGCTGATATATACCTTCTCTTCTATCTCGACATCCCCGGGAGAATTGTTGCACGAGAACACGATCAGGAAAAACAGTACTATGATAAGTAAAAAGCGTGACCACATTTTCAACCAAATATTCAGAACAAATAATAAACTCAAAAAACAGCTGCAAAAGTATGTGAAAAAACTTTTTGGCCGGGATAATTCTCAAAAGTTTATTGTCGCTCAAGCCATTTCAGGGCTTCGCGGTGGCTCAGGCCTGATAGTTCATGGGATTGAACAAAACGGACAACAAACCCCGGATCTGTCTTTGAATACTCACGAAGCACCCAGCCAATAGCTTTTCTGATAAAAAACTCTTTTGAATCTTTGAGCTTCAGGATTATGCTTGTTAGCAGGCGTGTATCCATGCCTGTTTTGTACTTCAACTGGAAAAGGATGCTGCTGCGCTGAAGCCAGATATTTCCGGATCCTACCCATTTGTTGATATAATCTATCCTTTCTTCCGGGTATTGCTGGAGATGATATCCCACAAGCGTTGGCGCAATCAGGTCAATGGTGTCCCACCAGCTCTGATCTGTGACCAGGCGTTCATATAAATGAATGGCGTCGTGCCCGGTTTCCTTCTTCATCTTTGCCATAAGTTCCATGGCGAAGTACTTATACTCCCTGAATGGCATCTGCCAGCATTCCTCAACGATAGCTTCGACCCGGGATGGTTGAGGGTAGCCATGTTCAGCGTAATAGCTTTTGGTTAGTTCCCTTCTTAAAGGGGTAGGAACCCCAAGATAATCGAACTGATCCCTCATATAAGCCCGCATCTGCCCGGCCTTTTCGGGGTTGGCATGTTTCTCTAAGCTGTTAACTAAAGGTTGAAGCGTGTATTTCATCTTAATAATGACCTCACAGGTTGTACAACCTGTGAGGTCATGTTTATTTTGTATAAACAATCTTTTTACTGTCAAGCAGCTGTTCATTCTTTGCCCGCAGAACAGCAATATAGTTCCCGTTCGGTAAGCCTTCCGGCAACCATGATAACTGTTTTTCATTGTCATTTACAGTTATGCTTTCGATCAAACGGCCATCATATGAGTAGATTTCCAGCTGAGCAGCTTCATTTGAATTTATTTCAAAGGTGAACTTCCCGGAAGATGGATTTGGGAATACCATCAGGGTATTATTTCTGCCTTCCATCCGGGTTTCTCCCGTTGAAACGGACATATCCCAAACTCCCAAAACATACTCACCCATTTGCATGTTTGCAACGTAAATGTACCCGATTGACCATGGCCCGACAACAGTGAAGTCGACAGCTTCCCATTGCATGCCTGCGTCTGTTCTGTAAAAAATTACTACTGAATCGGAGGCACTGGTAATAAGCGTATTGTCGAGCCCGCTCTTGCTGTAGAAAAATCTTCCTGTAGCCGTAAATGGTTCCGGGAATACCCCCTTGATGGTCCAATACCTGTAATCAGATATCCTGAGGTCGGGTACCGGTATTGCAAAGGTATCTGCCGGTGCAAAATTATGTGTCGCCTGAAGAAATGCTGAATCAGTAAGCTCAGATACATCTAAACTGAAATAGGTATTAGGGAATGATGTTTCTCCTGTTTCTTCAATAACCGTGTAATTATCCACAGTGGCATCCATATATCTTTCTTCAAGATCAAGAAAAACTTCAACAGGCTCAAAGGGAACATTAAAAGTGGTATGCCCGCTTTCTCCATTGAAATGTATAGTATCGGTATGCCTGTGCCAGTCATCATCCAGAATGCTCACCTCAATGATATTGTCATCACCTGTAAAGGCAGGGCCATGGCGATTTTGTTTTACATAAACAGTTACTTCGTAGCTTCCTTTCTGCGGGTTGACCGAGAAGGAATCGATAGAATAATGGGGTGTGCCGCCATTGTATACCCAATTGTTGAAGAATCCACTCATGTCGATGCCGGTGTTCTGTGAAAAAACAGTTTCCATATCGTAGGATGAGATCGATGTGAATGCCAGATCTTCAAGATAGTCTTTACAGGCATCAAAAAAGATATCATCACCCAGGTATGCCCTGAGCGCCTGAACAATAGTGGCTCCCCTGTCATAGGCACTGGTTCCGTATGTGTATTCCTGAGGAATATTATTGATGGGATGATAAGCGCCTTCTTCTGTATGACAGCCGTAGAGAACACTGGCATGCATATTTCTCATGAGTGTTTTATATATTGCCGGTCCATCCAGAATTTCTTGATAATAATGTTGACAAAAAGTAGCCCAGCCCTCATTGATCCACATTTCCTCTGCTTTATCGCAGGTTATTTTGTCGCCAAACCACATATGCGAAAGCTCATGCACATAGATGTCTTCATAAGCAGAATTCCCGTTAATGAACGGATTATAATAAGCAATATTCGCAGCATGCTCCATCGACCCTTTATTAGTCCCTACATAGCCAATGCGATGCCAGTCGTATGCCCCGAATTTATCCTCAAATAGTGCAAGTACATCGTGCATCCTTGCAAAAGTCCCGGGGACGTCCAGCGTATCAGAAGGCCTTACATAATACGTGATCGGAATATCCCTTTCAATGCCTGAGTAGCTGTCGAGCACAAGTTCGTATTCCCCGATTGCAACAGATACCAGGTAAGTTGGGATGGGATTATGCAACAGCCAGCGGAAAGTATGGGTGCCGTTTCCATTATTGGTAACCTCAAGAAGTTCTCCGCCACCCACGGCAGTCATTGCTTCAGGTACGGTAGCTTTTACTTCATAAATAGCCCTGTCTGTAAAATCATCAATGCAGGGAAACCATGATTGTCCGAGGTTGTGAGGGATCCAGCTAATGCCAACACCAAGATTAAAAGCATAGGAGCCGGAATAGTGAAAGCCCCCCCAGCTTTCATGGAAAGGCTGGCCATTATAGTATACAAGAACATCAATGGTGTCGCCGGGTGATATGGGGGATTGTAACGGGATATTCAATATTTCCTCCGGATGAGTGAATCCGATAATTTTTTGCTGATCCACAAATACTGAATCAACAGTCAATTCCATTAATTGTAACTGAATAATATCAAGATCGTCAACAAGTGGCACAAGGGTAATATTGGTATTTGCCGTAATTGTCTTTGCTGTCATATCAACCTCCTGCAGGTCAATGACGTATTTTACTGCATGTATGGTGTCTCCCGGCGTTACCTGGCTTTGAACCTGAATATTCAGGAGAAGAAATGCAGCGAGGAATACACCAAGTTTAATTGAATTAGAATGGATTTTCATGGCTTGTTTTTTTGATAAGAAAATATAAATTGCCGCGTAATGGGAACCATAACAAATGTAGTGAATTATTCATACATTTGATGCTTAAAGGGAAGGGTAGGATCAACTGTTCGTTATTGAACATCATAAGATAAAAACCGAACACTTTTAAATTCTCCCGTTTCATGATGTGTTTGCTACTATTTGCAAACCAATTAATTAGCAAAGTGGCATATTTTTAGATGCATATTGAAAAATTTAAAACCAGATAACAATGATTAATATTGTATCACTTAAAGGACTTACATTCCTTCGTCTTTTTATTACCGGGACATTTATTACTCTTCTGGTGCTCATTTTGAGCGCCTCGCAGCTCAGGGCCCAGCAGCAATGGTCCTTGCAGGATTGTATCAATTATGCTTTTGATAACAACCTGGATATTAAGAAGCAGGTGCTGATGGTGGAAACCAGTAAAGCCAACGTGCTCCAGAAAAAACTGAACACCTTGCCAAGCATCAATGCCGGGGCCAGTACGGTGAATAACTGGGGTAGGACCATCGACCAGTATACTAATAGATTTGCTACAAACAGGGTAAGATCTGATAATATGTATATACAGGGAAACATTACCCTGTTCAGTGGCTTACAGAAGGTAAACCTGATCAAGAGGAACCAGCTTACACTGCAGTATTCCCAGTTTTCACTTGATGACCTCCTTGATAATATATCCCTTACAGTAGCGGGGTACTATCTGGATATTCTATTTAATAAGGAATTATTGATGGTTGCCAGAGAGCAGCTTGATGTAACCGAACAACAGGTAAGGAGAATGGAAAAACTGGTCGAAGCCGGCACCCTGGCCAGGGGTGACCTGCTGAATATCCAGGCCCAGGCGGCACGTGAGGAATTACAGGTTATTGAGTCTGAAAACAGGCTGGATATCTCTTATCTGACCCTGCAGCAGCTGATCGATTATCCGGTGACCGAAGATTTTGATGTACAGACCCCTCGTTTGAGATCGGTCGAAGCACCATCGATTGATATTACCTCCGACCAGATTTACGGTTATGCTGTGTCGAATCGTCCAGAAGTCAGACTGGCCGAACTCAATGTAGATATTGCACAGAAAGACATTGCCATAGCACGCGGACAGCAAAGCCCTGTTATTTCCCTGGGGGGATCATGGGGAAGTGGTTATTCAGGCCTGAATCAGATTTACGGTGACCCTGTTTTTGAAACTAGAGAATTTGGATGGACTGAAAGTGGTGAACCTGTGTATACAGAAGTATTTGATAAATATAATGATGTTCAGGTAAAAGACTGGACTGATCAATTAAACGATAACAACAACAGGTCTGTTGGGTTTTACCTGAATATCCCCATCTTTAACGGCTGGCAGGTGAGAAATAGCATTACCAGGGCAAAGATTGCTCAGGAAAGTGCAGAGTATGACCTGCAATTGACCAAAAATAATCTCCGGAAAGTCATTGAGCAGGCATATGCAGATGCTGTTGCTGCCCTGAAGAGATATGGGTCTTCATTGAAGCAGGTAGAAGCCCAGGGTGAAGCCTT
>JAGLEK010000460.1 GCA_023145125.1 Bacteroidales bacterium
GAATCCCCATAAAATCCCGAATAGGACAACGACAGGATAAGGGAGTCAAGCTCAGGGGCGGTGCCAAAATCTTGTCCGTTCTCGGAAAGCCGGAACTGGGAATATATTTCAGCTGTGGTCTTTCCGAAGACAGGGTCAAGCATGCTTCCCAACATCCCTGTTTTGACGACGTTTACATCAGTTCTTACAGAATCTTCACGCAGGGAATGCGAAAGCAATCCCGTACTATTATCAAAAACTACTGATAATTCGTCTGAAACCGGCTGGAGGCTGAGTCCTACCTGGTCAGGCTTTTTGTTACATGCTGTGAGAAAAGTTATCAGGATAACGGCAGTAAGGCTGGCCGAAATAATTCTTCTTGTTTCCAATTTCCCGGTGTTAAAATCAGTCAATATGCTATTTATGCATCGCTTACCCCTGGAGGATCTCATCATAGAATTCCGAATATGCATCAATATAGGCTTCCTCATCCTGATAATCCAAAACAGGCTTTTTGATAGTTTTCAGATATTTTTCAATTTCCGGATTGATTTTTTCACTTCCGATAATGATGGCATCTGAATCTTCGATGGCTGCTTTGATTAGGCTAACGTAGTCGGGAGTTTTATAGTGTGCCAGGTCTTTGTTTGTTAAACCTTCCACCTTCATTTTTTCTATAAGTGCCGGGTTCAGGCTTCCGCTGAAATCATCATCATAAACAGAAAAAATCATTTTAGCATCAGCAAACAAAGGGTTTATATTATAAGCTCTCTTAAGATATACGGGTACAAGGGAAGTAAACCATCCGTGACAGTGAACTATATCAGGGCCCCATCCAAGCTTTTTAACGGTTTCAAGAACGCCCCGGGTAAAAAACACTGTTCGTTCATCGTTGTCGTCAAAAGGTTTCCCGTTTTTATCTGTCAGTGTGAACTTACGATGGAAATAATCTTCATTGTCAATAAAGTATATCTGCATGCGGGCCTGCTGAATGGAAGCAACCTTGATGATAAGAGGGTGATCAATATCATCAATGATCAGGTTCATTCCGGAAAGCCTGATCACTTCATGAAGCTGGTTTCTTCTTTCATTGATACTTCCATAGCGTGGCATGAAAGTCCGGATTTCTTTACCCCTTTCCTGTATCCCCTGTGGAAGATACCTGCCAATTTTTGCCATGGGACTTTCTTCCAGATAAGGAAGGATTTCCTGGGCTACAAATAATACCCTTGTTTTTTCCATAATGTCAGTTGTTGGGGATTTAGAATTTGCAAAATTACGAAAAAAGCAGCAATTATTCAATTTACACCGGCTACTGGTGTCAAGTCAAGCGCATTTTAGCCACACCAAGTCTTGCTCTTTTTGCTGCTGACTTCTTTAAAAAATCATTGCGTAGCTACGGCTATGCTCAAATTTTTTGCATCGTCAGCAACAAAAATTTCTACGACTTATGCGACACAATACACTTGACTTAACACTAGTCAATGAATCAATGAAATTACCGGATGTTAATATATTCCGCTATTAATGCGATCGGATATTAAACATATAGGAAAGAAGGGAATTTTTATATCATGATCATTGCTCAGGAAGATGGGATTCAAGACTTTGAAAAACATAAAAAGTAGTTTTCTTTTTTCGGATATTAAGCGTAATCGTGTGTGCTTGCGTTTGTTGTCCATTGGAGGTATTCAACCTTATATCATGGTCTCCTTCGGGAAGCTTAACCCGGGTATAATAAATGGAGTGAGGTAATGTTTGCCAGTTACGTGTATCTGCTTTTTCTGTAATGGCATTCAGGATGGTGATTGCCGCCGGTGCAATGTCACCTGCATCGAGCTTGTTTTCTTTAGATTGTTCTTTTGTGGCTTCCCGTACAGCTATCTCCAGGGCCCTTTTGGTGGCAACTCTTAACAAGGCATTGGCAAACTCCCTCAGCATCCTGTCGTGAAGGGTTTTAAAGGCTATGTTATTGATATTTTCCACAAGTTCAAGGGGTACGGTCCGGCTATCAAGGTCTAGTGATGCTTCGTTGAAAACAGGTACCCTTTCAACGTATTTTGGAAAGGCAATACGCAATATGCTAAGGTCTCGCAACTGTGCTTGTTCACCCGGGGAGCGATCACCAATATAGAAAGGGAAAGTAAGCCCGTATTCTTCATTTGTATAAGTGACAAAACCAACATCCCCCGGAACCATCGTAAAGGTGATGCTCCATTCGCTTTTTACAGGGCCGAAACCGTTTTGCCAGATGAAAACAAGATCTCCGTTATCCGGATCATCCTTCTCATATTTTATGCCGAACTTTTGCTCATAATGGTCCACCTCATCATGGAACCCGGTAAGATAAGCAGTCCGCAAAATATCTTTCTTTAGCTGCAAAGGGGCTGCGAGGCCAAAATTATCCAGGTAAATATTTTCATATGCCTCCAATGCATTACGATAGGCTATAAAGGCATTGTTATAGTCTCCATCGGCATCGTAGAGCATACCAATTATAACGTGGGCAAATGCATCATCCGAATAGCGGTTCTTATGATCTTTATACTTGCTGTTAAGCTTTTGCAGCTTTATTGTGATCCTCCGGGCCTCTACTATGGCACCCTCATAATTGCCCAGCTGAATATAATTCAGGGCCTTGAAGTAGTTCACCATGACCTTTTCAAAATCTTCAGCCTGGTAGGGCTTAACTCCGGGATTACTGATGAGGGCAAAAGCTTCGTACCCTATTTGCTTACGGAAATCCTCTATTAAAAGATCTGCTGTTTCAAGGTCTTCATTGCTGCTGTTGTAATCACCCATCATCCAGCTAACCCAGCCGCGGTACATGTGATAGAGAAGCTTATTCTTGCCTTCTTTGTCTTTATCATTTTTGCTAAGCCATTGCTGTGCCTTTTCAATCTCACCTTCCATAATATATGTCTGGAAGCGTAGCATCTTTTGATAATAGGTAGCACAGCCGGCAAGGATGATCGTTGCCATGATCAGCACAACGACTGAAGGCTTGAATTTCATAGGTAAAATGGCTTAGCTGTGCTTATAGACCGGCAGCACTTAATTTTTTATGTACTTCTTGATCTTCTTATCACCGATCCAGACAATCTCATTGGTCTCAATATTGGTAAGTTCCAGGTTGATCTGATAAAAGTTAACAGTTTCCCTGCCTTCTGAATCAACTATTGAATTGATGCTTCCCTGGAGCATAAAATCAGCGCCCATTTCGCGGCCCCAGGCTTTCATGGTCTCTGCAGAGGAATAATCTTGCTGGTCGGCCCTTTCAAGGCGGATATCATCCCGCTTTTCACCTCCCTGAACCAGACGGATCTGCTGGGAGTTGATGAAAGCCTTTTCAAGGTCTTTGATAAATGTTTCCGCATCGATGTGTTCATGGCTTTTGTTTTTCACAAAACCGCAGATAATAACAGGTTTATCACCACCATGGGTATCGCGGAAATTGTTCAACCAGGCTTCAGTGAGCGACTGGCTGATCATGGCATCTGCCGTCAGGCGGGAGTCCGTGTCATTCCATCTTCCACTAAGGTCGATTTGTTCATCGGGAGAGACCCGGGTAACTTTTTTTTGAGAACTGCAGCCGCTTGCAAAGATCACCAGTGCAGCAATGCCCAGCATGATAAAAGACTTTTTCATAAGGTATAACTTGGATTGAGATTAATATTTATTGACTTGGGGTAAAGATAATCAAATCAACAGAACATTTGCTCCCCAAAAGGAACAAGAGGAATGTGACAATTTCTTAACCGCGGAAAAACAGCGCCTTGATGATGAGGCTTGCCATTCTGGGGTTTTCTTTAAGGCGTCGTGTTGAATATGCAAACCATTGCGAGCCAAAGGGAACGTATACACGCATGCGATGTCCTTTTTCAACAACAGATTTCCGCAATTCAGGTGTTACTCCAAACAACATCTGGAACTCATACATTTCCTTTGGCACATTGTACTTTTCAATCAGTTTATAAGCACCTTCCACCAATGGCTTGTCGTGAGTTGCAATCCCCGGGTACATTTTATTTTCAAAGATATATTCCAGGTCGGTGAGGAAATGATCGTTGATCTCCTGATATTTTTTAAAGGCAACTTCAGCAGGTTCAACATAAATGCCTTTACAAAGCCTGTAATTTACCGGATTTGGTACAGTGTTCAGGTCTTCAAGCCCTTTAATGTCGTCAAGGGTACGTTTCATATATGACTGGAAGACAAGGCCCGTATTTTCAGGAAACTCATCTTTCAGCCTTCTGAAAAGCGCAATTTCCCTATCCACACATTGGGAATCTTCCATATCAACCCGGACAAAATTTCCATATTCAGCGGCTTTGGCGACGATTTCCCTGATATTATTATAGCAAACCTCTTCGTCGAGCAAAAGGCCAAACATAGTGGGCTTCAATGAGTAATTACCGTCAATATTTTCTTTTTCGAAGGTTTCTATGATGTCGATATACTCATTTTTATTCTCATCAGCCTGCTTAAGATCGGTGATAAATTCACCCAGCAGGTCAACGGTGATCATGATGCCCTCCCGGTTAAGCTTACGCGATTCCCTTACAGCATCCTGTATGGTAGTACCGGCAATGTATCTCTTGGAAAACAGCCAGATAAATTTCTTTGGCATGTAAGGCAGCAGTGATGCGATGAGTTTATTGAACATAGTTCTTCAGGGTTGATGTAATAAACAATAATAAGTGTGCAAAATAAATACATAATTTTTATAATGCGAAGAAAACTGTTAAAAAAATCACA
>JAGLEK010000461.1 GCA_023145125.1 Bacteroidales bacterium
GATAATACAAGCCGGAGGATCACGATAGGGATCAATGTGAGAAACAGGGATGTTGAATCTTTCATTAGTGAGGTTAACGATAAGCTGACTGCACAATTTGAATTACCTGCCGGATACCACATCACCTTTGGCGGACAATTTGAGAACCTGCAGACTGCAAAACGCAGCTCTTCTATAGCTGTTCCCATAGCCCTTGCCGTTATCCTTATATTGTTGTATTTCGCATTTTACTCACTGAAACATGCTTTAATGATATTTACTGCAATCCCCCTGGCAGCAGTTGGAGGAATATGGGCATTGGTTTTAAGGGGAATGCCTTTTAGTATTTCTGCCGGAGTAGGCTTTATTGCTCTCTTTGGTGTAGCAGTCTTAAACGGGATCGTTTTGATCTCATATTATAATCAGCTTAAAAGTGAAGGCATGACAGATATTCTTGAACGCGTATTGGTTGGAACCAGAACACGCCTGAGGCCGGTGCTTATGACTGCTTCTGTGGCTGCACTTGGCTTCGTTCCTATGGCCATCTCTACAGCAGCAGGCGCAGAAGTACAAAAACCATTGGCCACCGTAGTAATCGGCGGCATCATCACGTCAACCTTCCTCACACTTGTATTCCTGCCATTGATATATGTGATGTTTGATGAAGGCTTTAAAATGAAAAAGGTATTGGGCAAAAAAGCATTGTTTATTTTATTGCCCTTCTTTCTGATTTCGGGAACCCTCGTTGCCCAGGATCCTCAGTCATCGGAACTTATAAGCATGGAGGGGGCCGTTAAGATCGCTCTCGACAATAATTACCAGCTTGAAAATGCCCGCCTCGACATCGACAAAGCGGAAAAGCTTCGAAAAACAAGCTTCAACCTGCCTCCCCCTGAGCTTTTCCTTGAAATGGGGCAGATCAATTCATCTCTAAATGATCGTTACCTCTCCGTCAGTCAATCTTTTAGTTTTCCGACAATTTATACCTCACGCGGGAAGCTTAACAGGGCTATTACAGACCTGGAAAATGAAAAATATTCCATGACCCATAGTGAAGTCGTGGCAAGCGTGATGTCGATTTACAGCAACTGGGTATTATATCACGAGCAAATAAAGCTTGTGATCACTATCGACAGCATTTACCAGGATTTCCTTTCTGCGGCCGAATCCCGGTTTGCTTCAGGTGATATCAATGGTTTGGAGTTGATCATGGCTGAAACAAAAGCAGCAGCCATCATGAATGTTTATCAGCGAATAAACACTGAACTGATGGTGGCAGAAAATAACCTGAGAGCACTAATGAACACCGATACAAGATATACACCCTCAGAAAATACGATGGTCCGGCTTGACCTGGTGTCTGAAAAAGATTCTCTCAGCCTGCAAAACAATCCGTACATTTCCTATATCAGGCAATACTCTGATTTGCAAAGCGCAGTTGTAAAAAGCGAAGGGGCTCAGCATCTGCCTGATTTTAGCATTGGATATTTCAATCAATCGATCGATAAGGTTAATGGCTTTGACGGAATCCAGATCGGAATGAGTTTCCCGCTCTGGTTCTGGAGCCAGTCAGGCAAGGTAAAGGCCGCACGAATCGAGCGTGATAAAGCCGAAAATAAGCTGGCAGCTGAGACCAATAGGATCCGGCTGGAACTGGAAAATCATTTCCGGCAACTGGAAAAGTATATGTTTATCCTGAAGTATTATGAAGATAAAGCACTCCGGCAGGCTAATCTCATCCTCGAGCATTCACTGAAAGCTTACTCGGCAGGAAACATAAGCTATATTGAATATGCCAACGCTTCCTCAGACGCCTTCGATATCAAGATGGAATATCTGGAAGCCATTAATAATTTCAATCAAACAGTGGTCAGGATCAATTACCTGATCGGCAGTTACCAGGACTAAAAGAACCACAATGAGTATAAAGAATCCCATCATCAAGCTTATAGCCCTTCTAATGATCGCGGCATGCAGCAACCCCCGGGAAGCTGAAAAAACTGAATCATCTGCCCCTACGATAGTTAGCGGAGAACTAATACTCAGCAGCAAACAACTTTCTTATGCTCATGTTGAATATGGCAGCATTCAAAAACACCGCTTATCAAGTGATGTAAATGCCCGTGGGGAACTGGTTTTGCCTGTTAATGCAAAAGCTGATCTTGTAAGCCTGTATCCTGGGATCATCAAGTCCGTTTATGCCAGACAAGGGGAAAGGGTCGTAAAGGGACAGCTGCTGGCAAGCCTGAACTCACCGGCATTCATAGAAGCCCAGCAGCGCTACCTCATGGTTAAAAACCAGCTGGGAATGCTTGAACAGGAACATGAAAGGCAGAAAGAGTTAAATAAAGACAAGATCGCTTCCGACAAATATTATCAAAAAGCCCTGTCGGAATATAACGTTGCACTGGCTGAATATACAGGCCT
>JAGLEK010000462.1 GCA_023145125.1 Bacteroidales bacterium
CTTCGCTCGGGACAGGCTGTTGGGCGGTGGGCAGTCTGAAATGACCACCCCCAACTTCAAACTTCAAACTCCAAACTTCAAACCAATAGCATGGTAAAGCCCGGAAGAAATAGAAAAATCTATATAGCCATTCCACTGATGGATGAGCTTGAATGTCTTCCTGAGTTGTTGGGGTGTATCAGAAACCAGGACATTGAAGGATTTGAGGTGTATTTTTGTGTAAACCAGCCTGACAGATGGTGGGATGATAGCGGCCGTAAGGATCTCTGTGACAGGAACCAGGCATCAATAGCCTACCTGAAGCAGCATTGCACATTTCCTTTCAGGATTATCGACAGGTCTTCAAAAGGCAAAGGCTGGCAAGGGAAACAATTGGGGGTAGGATGGGCCAGGAAGGTGGTGATGGATGTAGTGGCAGAAGCAGCATCAGGGGATGATCTTATTATCACTCTGGATGGAGATACAAGTTTCAGTGAGCATTATTTCCGGTCGGTACTGGATAATTTCAATGCCAATCCTGACGCGGTCGGGCTTTCAGTTCCGTATTATCATAAGCTGAGTGGCAGCAATGCAGAAGACAGGGCCATACTCCGTTACGAGATTTATATGCGCAATTATGCCGTTAACCTGTGGCGCATCGATAGCCCCTATCATTTTACAGCTCTTGGATCCGCTATGGCACTGCCGGTTTCATCATACAGGGCAATAGGGGGGATGACGCCAAAAAAAAGTGGTGAAGACTTCTATTTTCTTCAGAAATTGACGAAATACGGAAGGTTGATGTCATGGAACGAAGAAAAGGTTTATCCTGCTGCACGCTTTTCCGACAGAGTGTTTTTTGGCACGGGCCCGGCCATGATCAAGGGTGCAGGCGGCGATTGGGACAGCTATCCCATATATCATCATTCCTTGTTTGATGATATCAGGGTAACTTACGATACATTTGATGAGTTATTTGAACATAATGCAGCAAGCCCGATGGATACCTTCTTCAAAGAAGTATTGAAGCAAGATGACATATGGACTCCCCTGAGAAAGAATGCAAGGACAATTGAAGGGTTCCGCAGGGCTTGCA
The DNA here is from genome assembly GCA_023145125.1 of Bacteroidales bacterium. Lineage (GTDB taxonomy): Bacteria > Bacteroidota > Bacteroidia > Bacteroidales > B18-G4 > B18-G4. Next base: position 1,076 of record JAGLEK010000462.1, read on the forward strand.
GGGATAAAGTGGATGGTTTACGCATATTGCAATACCTGAAATATACACAGAGCGAAAATAGTATCAGTGATGAGGATTGCCTGCTGGAGTTTCTTGAGACTTATCACCCTGATACCATAAAAAAACTTGACTTTTTAACTCCCGGCTTTAACTTTGTGGATCTTTCTGTAATGCAGCTTGATCACATCAGGGATTCACTGCTTGGTATTGAAGAGCGCTATCAAAAGCATAAGCATCATGCATGAGCTGATCACTATTTTAGGCCCCACGGCAAGCGGTAAGACCGGCCTGGCTGCTGCTCTGGCGGCAAGGATCGATGGGGAGGTGATCAGCGCCGATTCCCGGCAGGTATATCGTGGCATGGATCTGGGCACAGGCAAGGATCTGGATGATTATATAGTCGATGGAAAACAGATTCCCTGCCACCTGGTCGATATTGCTGATCCCGGAGAGGAGTACAATGTATTTCGTTTTCAGCAGGATTTTCTGAAGGCATACAATGACATCCGCGAACGCGGTAAAAAAGCCATCATGTGTGGTGGTACCGGGATGTACCTCGAGTCGGTGATCCTGGGATACCGGATGTCTGATGTATCACAAAATAAGGATCTCAGGAAAGAGCTTGAATTACTGACGGATGATGAACTGAACGCCAGGCTTCGATCCCTGCGCGATGTTCATAATGTTACGGATACCACAGACCGGAAGCGATTAATTCGTGCAATTGAAATATCCTCGTCCCCCGTCCCAGAGCCTGTCCTGAGCTTGTCGAAGGGCCCCCCTCACCATATTGATTTGCAAAATACCAATCATAAAGTATTCGGGATCAGTTTGCCAAGAGAAGAGGTAAGAAAAAGGATCACCC
>JAGLEK010000463.1 GCA_023145125.1 Bacteroidales bacterium
TGCGTATAGAAGATACAGATCTGAACACGCAGTTCCGACGGATATTCGAACAGGATTTTGAAATGTATAATCGCTACACATTTAAAAAACCCGCCCTGACCAGGCTTATCCGCAGTGATCAATATGAGATCATCAGGGATGTTCCATCCATCACAAGGCAAAAAATCAAAAAACGCTATGAAACCCTGATAAAAGGCGCTCGCCAGCGAGTTGTGATCGAGACCCCGTATTTCCTTCCGGGCTTTTTATTGCGCAAGGCTATGTCGGATGCAGTGAAAAGAGGGGTGGATGTTACGGTTATCATTCCTGAAAATTCCGATGTTCATATGGTTGACCTTTTGAGGGGCAGGTACCTTGGAATGTTGCATAAGCATGGTGTGAATTTCCGCTTTTTTTTACCACATAACCTTCATGCCAAAGTGCTGCTTGTTGATAATGAAACCTTCTCAATAGGCTCTGCAAATTTTGATTACCGCAGCTTCAGGTATCTGCACGAGATCGTATTGATCGGCAAGGATGAGAGAATTATACAACAAATGCGTGATCATATTAACTACTGTTTGCAAAACAGTGCCCCATTCGATTATGAGGAATGGTTGAAAAGGTCTTTTGCACAGCGCTTTGTTGAGTGGCTGTACCTGCCATTCAGACACCTTCTTTAAGTCACTTGCATTTTATTGCTATACGTTATAAATGATGCAGGAAATATCTATACATTTGCACAGTAATCACCATTAATTCCTTCACGATATGAACCTGAAAAATACGGCAACTATGAGTTCGGCGGAAGCCATTGCACTCGAAGATAAGTACGGAGCACATAATTATCATCCCTTACCGGTAGTTTTATCCCGGGGGAAAGGCGTCCATGTATGGGATGTGGAGGGTAAAAAATACTTTGATTTTCTGTCGGCATATTCGGCAGTAAACCAGGGACATTGTCATCCCAGAATTGTGGATGCACTTGCTGAGCAGGCTAGAACACTTACTCTGACTTCACGTGCATTTTATAATGATGTTCTCGGTGTTTATGAGAAATATATCACTGAATATTTCGGATACGATAAGGTACTTCCGATGAATAGCGGTGCCGAAGGCGATGAAACAGCCCTGAAGCTGGCCAGAAAATGGGGCTATGACAAAAAAGGCATTCCTGATAATGAAGCGAAGATCATAGTTTGTGAAAATAACTTCCATGGAAGAACGATCACGGTGATCTCCATGTCGACGGACCCGGATGCCCGCGGTGGATTTGGACCATATACGCCGGGGTTTATTACAGTCCCTTATAATGACCTCGATGCTCTTGAAAATGCATTGCAGGATCCGAATGTTGCGGGATTCCTGGTAGAACCCATTCAGGGTGAAGCAGGGGTTTATGTTCCCGACGACGGATACCTGACACGTTCATATGAACTATGTAAAAAGCATAATGTCCTTTTTATTGCCGATGAGGTGCAGACAGGCATTGCCCGGACAGGGAAATTGCTTGCCTGCGACCATGAAAATGTAAGGCCTGACATCCTGATACTGGGCAAAGCCCTGTCGGGAGGTGTTTATCCTGTTTCTGCAGTATTGGCCGATGATGAAATCATGTTATGCATCCAGCCGGGACAACATGGAAGCACATTTGGAGGTAACCCGGTTGCTGCTAAAGTTGCCATTGCAGCACTGGAAGTTGTGAAAGACGAGAAATTAGCTGAGAATGCAACAATCCTTGGAGAAGTCTTCAGGTCGGAAATGAAAAAGATCAAATCAGATATGATCACACTTGTCAGGGGGAAAGGCCTCCTTAACGCTATTGTGATCGAGCCCAAAGGTGGTAAATCAGCATGGGATGTATGCGTAAAGATGAAAGATAACGGTGTGCTGGCAAAACCAACTCACGACCATATCATTCGTTTTGCACCACCCCTGGTGATCAATGAAACGGAATTGCATGAAGCCATTGAGCTGATAAAAGAATCAATACTTTCTTTTTAAGTTCATTCCCCGGCTTCCAACGAGATTTATAATGCGTCTTCAAAATTCTTTGTTACCTGGTCCCAGTTAACAACATTCCAGAATGCATCAATGTATTCGGGCCTCCTGTTCTGGTACTTCAGGTAATATGCATGCTCCCAAACATCCAGGCCCAGTAGTGGAGTCCCTTTGCAACCGGTAAGGTTCATCAGGGGGTTGTCCTGGTTAGCTGTTGAGCATACTTCGAGTTTTCCATCACTGTTGAGGCAAAGCCATGCCCAGCCACTGCCAAAGCGGGTTGCTGCAGCATTGCCAAAAGTTTCACGGAATTTTTCAAATGAACCAAAAGCATTGTTTATTTCTCCGGCAAGTTTTCCGGATGGCTCTCCGCCTCCGTCAGCACTCATAACATCCCAGAATAAGCTGTGGTTGAAAAATCCACCGCCATTGTTCCTGATTGCCGCCGGCTGATTAGCGATATCCTTGAAAATGTCAATGATATCCATATCTGCCTGGGGAGTACCCTCAACAGCAGCCATGAATTTATCGAAATATGCCCTGTGGTGTTTTGTATAATGTATCTCCATTGTCCTGGCATCTATATAAGGCTCAAGGGCGTTGAAGTCATATGGAAGGTCTTTGAAATTAAATTTGCTCATTGCTAATATTGATTATTGATTTATAATTTAGAACCAATACAAATAACAAAGTATAACTGCAAATGTTCAAGACTGAAGCCAAATTCGAATATCGAATATCGAATATCGAATATCGGAT
>JAGLEK010000464.1 GCA_023145125.1 Bacteroidales bacterium
AAAACCTTATGCCTAATTTATAATAAATCTTCTTCTTCAGCGTATAATATTGTATAAATTTGCAGCCGGAATATTAACGTTAATAAATTAACAATAAAACTCGACAAGAATGAAAAAGATTCAAATGGTTGACCTGCGAAGCCAGTATCTCAAGATAAAAGACGAGATCGATGCAGGTATTCAGGAAGTAGTTGATTCATGTGCATTTGTGAACGGCCCGGCCGTAAAGGGTTTCCAGGCTGACCTGGAAGACTACCTGGGCGTGAAGCATGTGATCCCCTGCGCAAATGGCACCGATGCCCTGCAGGTTTCAATGATGGCCCTGGGGCTGAAACCGGGAGATGAGGTTATCACCACATCTTTCACCTTTATTGCCACGGCAGAAGTTATTGCGCTGCTCGGGCTCACACCTGTTCTTGTCGATGTAGAACACGATACTTTCAATATTGATCCGGTGGCAGTCGAAAAAGCCATCACCCCGAAAACAAAAGCCATCGTCCCCGTTCACCTTTTCGGACAATGTGCCGATATGGAAGCCTTGCAGAAGATCGCTGATAAACATAAGTTATTTATAATCGAAGACGCCTGCCAGGCGATAGGTGCAGATTACATTTTTAACGATGGAAGCAAGAAGAAAGCCGGCACTATTGGTGAGATCGGTTGCACATCTTTTTTTCCTTCTAAAAACCTGGGTTGCTATGGCGATGGCGGTGCCATCTTTACCAACGACGACAAACTCGCTGATGAGATGCGCTCGGTAGTGAACCATGGAATGAAAGTACGCTATTACCACGATATTATTGGAGTTAACTCAAGACTTGACAGCATCCAGGCAGCAATTTTGAAAGTGAAGCTGCAGCACCTCGACGAGTATGCAGATGAAAGAAGAAGGGCTGCCGATCATTACGATAAAGCATTTAAAGACTACCCACAGCTGAAAACACCCGTAAGGTGGGATAAGACAACGCATGTGTTCCATCAGTATACACTGCTGACTGAAGGCATCGACAGGGCTGCCCTGCAACAGCATCTGATGAGCAAGGATGTACCTGCCATGATTTACTATCCGGTACCCCTGCACATGCAAAAAGCATACCTCGATCCGAGGTACAAAGAAGGCGATTTTCCGGTAACAGAAATGCTCTCCGAAAAGGTCATCTCCCTGCCCATGAGCACTGAGCTTGATGATGAACAACTGGAGCATATAACTTCGAGTGTGATTGAATTCCTTGAGAAATAATTCTAATTGTTTTTTGGACTTCTATAAATAAGTAGCCACAAAGGCTCCAAGACTCCAAGGATCACCAAGTTTAAATAATTGTTTTAGTGAACCTTTAGGCCTTGGGGCCATGGTGGTAAGAAATATATGTGGTTTTCACCAGACATTGGTAATTTAAAACTCATAACCAACCCAACACTCAAAACCCAAAAACCTGTCCTGAGCGCCGCGCCGTCGGCAAGCCTTTGGCGGCCGATGGAAGTCGAAGGGCTCAAAACCTTATTTTCGTATCTTGCAAAAAATTAACGCATGAAAATATTGGTTACCGGCGGCACCGGATATATCGGCTCCCATACTGTTGTTGAACTTCAGCAGGCGGGTTATGAAGTGATCATTGCCGATAACCTGATCAACTCCGAAGCAAGCGTTGTTGATGCCATAGGAAGGATCACCGGCATAATTCCTGTATTTGAGGAGGTGGACCTGGCCGATCCGGGGCAAGCTGACAGTGTTTTCCAAAAGCACACCGACATTAAGGCTGTAATTCATTTTGCCGCCCTTAAAGCAGTCGGTGATTCTGTGGAGCGTCCGCTTGAATATTACCGCAATAATATCTTCAGCCTGATCAACTTATTGTCATCAATGAGCAGGCATGGAGTGAAACATATTGTTTTTTCTTCCTCCTGTACTGTTTATGGCCAGCCCGACACCCTGCCGGTAAAAGAAAGCACTGCACGCAAGGATGCCGAGTCACCATATGGGAATACAAAAAAGATCGCAGAGGATATCCTTGAAGATGAAGTTCGGGCAGGATCACTGCGATGTATCGCCCTGCGATATTTCAACCCAATTGGTGCTCATCCCACAGCCATGATCGGAGAGCTTCCACTCGGCGTACCTGACAACCTGGTTCCGTATATCACACAGACTGCAATTGGCAAACGTGAGAGATTAATGATATTCGGAAACGATTACGAAACTAAAGACGGCACACCCGTCAGGGATTATATCCATGTGGTTGACCTTGCACAGGCTCACGTGGTGGCTTTAAAACGGATGCTGGAGGACAAACAAATATCCCCATGGGAGATCTTTAACCTGGGTACCGGAAATGGCTTTAGCGTTTTAGAGGTGATCAACTCCTTTGAAAAGGTATCGGACATGAAATTAAACTATGCTTTCACCGACAGGCGGCAAGGTGACATTGAGAAAGTGTGGGCAGACACTGAATATGCCAACCAGGAGCTGGGCTGGAAGGCCGAAAGGGACCTGGATGAGATGATGCGCTCAGCCTGGGATTGGGAGCTTGCCCTTAACGATAGAAATAAAAAAAATTAACATATGAAAACATTACTCATCACCGGAGGTGCCGGATTTATTGGTTCTCACCTCGTGCGATTCATGGTGAACAAATACCCTGAATACAGAATCATCAACCTTGATAAACTTACCTATGCCGGTAACCTCGAAAACCTCAGGGATGTAGAGGAAAAAGAAAACTACCTTTTCGTAAAAACCGATATCAATGATGCTGATGCGGTGCAAAAGGTATTTGATGAATTTGATATCAGCGGCGTAATTCACCTGGCCGCCGAATCACACGTTGACAGGTCCATTACCAACCCCACGGAATTCATCTATACCAATATTGTGGGCACTATCAATCTGCTTAATGCGGCTCGCCATCAATGGAAAGATAAGCCGGAGGAGCATCTTTTCTATCACGTATCGACCGATGAAGTTTATGGATCGCTGGGCGATACCGGTTTGTTCACCGAAGCCACCGCATATGATCCCCGCAGTCCGTATTCAGCCTCCAAAGCAAGTTCCGACCACCTGGTCAGAGCATACTTCCACACCTTTAAGCTCCCGGTAGTGATCTCTAATTGTTCCAATAACTATGGTGGCTACCAATTTCCTGAAAAGCTCATCCCCCTCATGATCCACAACATCAGCAATAACAAGCCTCTGCCTGTGTATGGAAAGGGGCTGAATGTAAGGGACTGGCTCTACGTTGATGACCATACCTCCGCCATTGACCTGATCTTTCATAAAGGTACATTGGGAGAAACATACAATATTGGCGGAAATAATGAGTGGACAAACATCGACCTGGTTAATTTGCTTTGCAGGATCATGGATGAAAAACTTGGCCACCCGGAAGGCACATCCGAAAAACTTATCACTTACGTGACCGACCGTGCCGGGCACGACCTCCGCTATGCCATCGACTCTTCCAAATTGCAAAACGAACTTGGCTGGGAACCCTCACTGCAATTCAACGAAGGCCTGGAAAAAACCGTCGAATGGTACCTTGCCAATGAAGGGTGGCTCAATAATGTCACCTCAGGTGATTATCAGAAATATTATGATAATATGTATAAGAACAGGTAGTGATCCATGTCAGAACCATTTAACCATTTAGCCATTTAGCCATTTCATTCCGGCATTATGGCGCTGGAAGTAATGATGTCGCGCTTCACTTTTTTTATTAGTCCCTGAAGTACGGCACCCGGGCCAACCTCTACGACTTCAGTCATCCCGTCGGCGATCATATTCCTTGATATCTGTGTCCATCTGACCGGTGATGTCAGCTGTGCGACCAGGTTTTTTTTGATGATCTCAGTATCGGTAACCGATTGACCGGTTACATTCTGGTATATGGGGCAGATCCCCTTATTGAACTTAGTCTCATTGATGGCTGCAGCCAGTTCCGTCCCTGCCGGCTCCATAAACGGTGAATGAAAAGCGCCACCAACTTTAAGTGGGATCACCCTTTTGGCACCGGCTTCTTCAAAGAGCTTACATGCTTTCTCAACGCCGGGTACGCTGCCGGAGATCACCAGCTGTCCCGGACTGTTATAATTAGCCGACACAACAATCTCTTCAATATTCTTGAGGATGCTCTCCACATCTTCATCTTCCATCCCAAGCACAGCAGCCATAGTAGATGGCTCTATTTCACAAGCCTTCTGCATAGCCGTGGCCCTCTTTGAAACAAGGCGAAGGCCATCTTCAAAAGAAAGGGTCTTATTGGCAACAAGGGCAGAAAATTCACCTAGTGAATGACCGGCAACCATATCAGGCTGGAAATCGTCGCCCAGCACCCTGGACAAGATCACTGAATGGAGGAAAATAGCCGGCTGTGTGACTTTCGTCTGCCTGAGGTCTTCGTCCGTTCCATCAAACATCAGGTCTGTGATCTTGAACTTCAGAATAGTATTCGCCTTTTCAAACAGATCCTTTGCCAGAGCGGAACCTTCATAAAGGTCTTTCCCCATACCCGGGTATTGGGCCCCCTGGCCCGGAAACACATATGCTTTCATACAGTTTTCTTATAATCGCTATTTATCGGACGTACCCGATTTGAGGTCACAAAAGTAGAAATATTATTATAATTGGCAATTAAATCTTACAAAGATAGTGGGATTAGGTGCAGGGGACGGGGGACGGGGGGCGGGGGACAGGGGACGGGGGAC
>JAGLEK010000465.1 GCA_023145125.1 Bacteroidales bacterium
CAAAACTACCTGATGCTGCACCCGGATGCAATGCTCAGTGAAGAAGATATTGCTTCCATCTGCGACTGGACAGAAACAGAAGCAATGGGCATTATTCGGAAAAAATGATGATTTTGCGATCTTTGTATGATGGAAAGAGGGAGTAAGACATTACAGAACAGGTTTGAGTCTTTAAAATGCTGCGTAATTGTTCCCACATTCAACAATGACAAAACCCTGTCATCCATCCTGGATTCCATACTGGAATATACCAAGCATATCATAGTTGTAGACGATGGTTCCACCGATACAACAAAAGCAATACTGGAACAGTATTCCACCGCCATAACCATCCATGTAAAAAAGAACAGAGGGAAGGGCTATGCCCTGCGATCAGCTTTTTTCTTCGCCCGGACAAGGGGTTACCGCTATGCTATCAGTATTGATTCCGACGGCCAGCATTACGCCTCAGACCTTCCGGTGTTCCTGGATGCCATCGAAAAAAATCCGGATTCCCTGATCGTAGGTGCCCGGAATATGACCGAGGCCGGTGCACCGGGAAAAAGCAATTTTGGTCTTAAATTTTCCAACTTCTGGTATCTGGTTACTACAGGCATTAAGCTGTCGGATACCCAGAGCGGCTTCCGCTTATACCCCCTTGAAAAACTGAAATCTATAAAATTTGTTACCCGTCGATTTGAGTTTGAGGTGGAAGTGATCGTTCGGGCAGCCTGGAAGAAAATTAATGTTATGTCCATTCCCATCAGGGTGTACTACCCACCCAAAGGAGAAAGGATCAGTCATTTTCGGCCATTCACAGATTTTTTCAGGATCAGTGTTCTGAATACGGTCCTGGTGCTACTTGCCCTTCTTTTCTTCAGGCCTTACCTCTTTTTCTCAAAGCTTACCTGGAAAACTTTCAAGGCATTCATCAGGAAAGAATTGTTTAACCCCGAAGAGACCAATGGCGTAAAAGTAGCCTCTGTCATGGTAGGTGCTTTTATGGGTGTTGCTCCTGTGTGGGGATGGCAGATGGCCATCGCCCTCGGCATTGCCATTACATTCAGGCTGAATAAGATCATTGTGCTGGCAGTATCGAATATCAGCATCCCCCCCATAATCCCCATCATACTGTACCTGAGCTATATTACCGGTGGGATCGTTCTGGGAAGAGGAGTGGGAATAGACTTCGACAGTGGTATCTCCCTGGCATTTGTTACAGAAAACCTTTTCCAGTATGTGCTGGGGTCCCTTATTTTCGGGGTCATCCTGGCATTGGGCCTGGGATTAATCACTTATATTGCATTACTCATTTTCAGGAAACAACCGGCTTCAAAAAACGAAAATTAAGGCATGGGGCAATTATTTACGGGCATATACGGCATATTCAGAAAGCACCCATGGGCTTTTATCCTGTTCCTTGTTCTGCTGCTGGGCTTTGAGGCATGGTTCGGATCTCAAATAGTATTCGAAGAAGACATTAACAAAGTCATACCCGCCACTGAAAAGAATAAAAGGCTGATCACCGTGCTGGAACATTCTAAGTTTGCCGATCGCCTTGTGATCTGCATATCCCTTAACACGGAACAGCAAAGGCCTGAGCCTGATCTGTTGGTCTCCTATGCAGAAGCACTTATCGACTCCCTGGAAAGCCCCGTTTCAAGCCAATATATCGAAACCATTGAAGGTAAGGTCTCTCCCGGCTCTTTCGGTGACATCTATGACCTTTTTTATGAAAACCTCCCGCTATTCCTCGATGAGGATGACTATGAAAGCATTGATAATATGCTTGGTGATTCCGCTATCGCCATGGCCATTAAGAAAGACTATGAGGCCCTGATCAGCCCAGGAGGATTTGTCATGAAAGACTTTATCCTCAAAGATCCCCTGAGCCTCACCCCGATTGCACTCAAAAAGCTGGAAAGCCTGAAAGTCAGTGAAAACTTCAGCCTCTATCAAGACTATATAATATCCACCGACCGGAAGAATCTACTCTTCTTTGTGATCCCGGCAAATCCTTCAACCGAAACCTCAAAAAACGCTGAGCTTCTCACCTTAATAGACCGCTACAGTCACAATCTCGACAATTATTTCAATAAAAAGACATCCCTGAGGTATTTCGGATCCATGCCTGTATCCATAGGAAATGCACAGCAGATCAAGAGGGACATCATTGTTACGCTAAGTATTGCCGTGGTCTTGCTGATCGTTTTTCTCGGTTTGTATTTTCGGCGAAAGCTTACTTTTCTGCTGTTGTTCGTTCCGGCCCTGCTCGGTGGTGGATTTGCCATTGCCGCCTTGTACCTTATTAAAACTGAGGTTTCTGCGATCTCCCTGGGGCTGGGCTCTGTTATGCTAGGCATCTCCGTTGATTATGCGCTGCACTTTCT
>JAGLEK010000466.1 GCA_023145125.1 Bacteroidales bacterium
GAGTGCCGAGTGATGAGTGCCTAACGCCCACCGCCTGATTATAAATGAAATAAAGAATCAACAAATCAACATAACATGAAACAACTTATCGAATGCGTACCTAACTTCAGTGAAGGCAGGGATATGGCGGTGATCAAACAGATCACGGATGAAATTGAAAGATCGGAGGGTGTAAAACTGCTGGATGTTGATCCCGGAGCTGCCACAAACCGTACGGTAGTCACCATGGTTGGTGAGCCTGAATATGTGATCGAAGCAGCATTCAGGGCTGTAAAAAAGGCCGCTGAAATCATTGATATGCGCAAGCATAAGGGTGAGCACCCTCGCATGGGTGCTACGGATGTATGCCCGTTTGTTCCTGTTGCCAATATCAGCATGGAGGAGACCGTTGAATATGCACGCAAGCTGGCAAAACGTATTGGTGATGAGCTTGATATTCCGATATATTGTTATGAGAATGCTGCATTTACGGATGAAAGAAGGAACCTGGCCAACTGCCGTTCAGGCGAGTATGAAGGCATGTCTGAAAAACTAAAAGATCCGCATTGGAAGCCTGATTTTGGCCCGGCAAAATTCAATGCCGGAGCCGGGACTACTGCCGTAGGGGCACGCGACTTCCTTGTAGCGTTCAATGTGAACCTTAACACCACCTCCACCCGCCGGGCCAATGCCATTGCATTTGATGTTCGTGAGCGTGGCCGCCCGAAGCGCGAGGGCGGTTCAGCCGCAGGAAAGATACTTAAGGATGAGAATGGCAAAAATATTACGATCCCGGGATCACTGAAATCAGTCAAAGCCATTGGCTGGTTCATAGAGGAATATGGTGTTGCCCAGATATCCATGAACCTCACAAACATAAGTATTACACCGGTGCATATTGCATTCGATGAGACCTGCAGGAAGGCTGAGGCGCGTGGGATCAGGGTGACTGGTTCAGAGCTCGTGGGCTTGATCCCCTTACAGGCAATGCTGGATGCCGGGAAATATTTTCTCAGGAAACAACAGCGTTCTGCCGGGGTATCTGATAAAGAGTTGCTGCAGATTGCGATTTTATCCATGGGGCTTGACGACCTGAAGCCTTTCGATCCGAAGGAGAAGATCATCGAGTATATGATGGACGACGGTGATGGGAATAATCTGGTAGAGATGGACCTGGCCGCTTTTGCTGATGAAACAGCAAGCGAATCACCGGCTCCCGGGGGAGGATCTATTGCGGCCTACGTGGGTTCCCTGGGTGTATCGCTGGGTACCATGGTGGCTAACCTCTCATCGCATAAAAGAGGATGGGACGACCGATGGGAAGAGTATTCGGATTGGGCTGAGAAAGGCCAGGCACTGAAAGATGAACTCCTTTTCCTGGTTGATGAGGATACACGTGCATTTAATAGGATCATGGAAGGTTTCGGGATGCCTAAAGGATCAGATGCAGAAAAAGCTGCCCGGCATGAGGCCATTCAAGAGGCGTCGAAATATGCCATGCAGATCCCTTTCAGGGTGATGGAACGCTGCCTGGAGTCAATGGCTGTGATGAAGGCTATGGCAGAAACAGGGATTGAGGCTTCAGTATCGGATGCCGGTGTGGGTGGCTTATGTGCTCGTACAGCAGTGATGGGTGCCTATCTCAATGTGAAGATCAATGCCGACGGGGTCGATGATAAGGCCTTTGTGAATGATCTCTTATCCCGCGGAGCGGAAATAGAAAAGATCGCCCTGGAACAGGAAAATGAGATATTGGAAATCGTAAACGCTAAAATTAAATAAACGTCAGGGT
>JAGLEK010000467.1 GCA_023145125.1 Bacteroidales bacterium
TATTCCCCCATCAACGGCCTGATCGGGATCACCAAAGCCAGGGTTGGCGATTTTGTTGGCAAGGATCCCAATCCGGTTATCCTGAACACAGTATCAAAAACCAACAATGTGAAAGTCAGGTTTTACCTGACCGAATCAGAATACCTGTATATGTCAAGAGAATATACCCAGAAGACAGAAGAATTTGGCAAAGAAGAGCTGGAGGAAGCAGAAAGGCCTAAGCTTAGTCTGATACTGTCTGATGGCAGCCTTTATGATCAAATGGGTACTGTTGATTTTGTTGACCGCGGGATCGATGCAACTACGGGATCCCTCCTGGTTCAGGCAAACTTCCCTAATCCAAAGCTGATACTCCGGCCCGGATTATATGCAAAGGTCAAGCTTGCTGCCAGGCATGTCGAGGGAGCTATCCTCATCCCACAACGGTGTATTATGGAACTGCAGGGTTTGCATTCGGTTTATGTTGTGAACGACAGCAATATTGTCAGCTCGCGGCAGATCACTTCAGGACCGGCCATTGGTGATTACCAGCTGGTGGAGGATGGCCTCAAGGCAGGTGAGAAAGTCGTTATCGATGCCTTGCAAAAGGTGAAAGATGGCATGTTGATCTCTCCTGAGCTAATTGAGTTCGAAAGCAAAACCAATCAGCAAAATAAATAAGCATGGCAGAAAGCAAAGGGAATTTTTTCGTTCACAGGCCGATTGTTGCAATGGTTATTGCAATTATTATTGTCATTGTCGGAGCAGTATCACTGATAGGCCTGCCCATTGAACAATACCCCAACCTCACACCTCCCATTGTACAGGTAAGGGGTACCTATACCGGTGCCAATGCTATTAGTGTTGAGGAATCCGTAGCCACCCCACTGGAGCAGCAGATCAATGGTGTCGATAACATGATCTACATGCAATCAACCAACGCCAACGACGGCACAATGTTGATCGACGTATCCTTTGACGTAGGCACCGATCCTGACATGAACACCGTTCTTACACAGAACAGGGTTTCGGCAGCATCGGCCAAGCTTCCTGCTGAAGTAACAAAATTCGGGATAACAACAGAAAAATCATTGCCCAACATTCTGATGATCATTGCGCTCACATCTGATGGACGATATGGCCAGGAATTCCTTGGTAATTATGCATTGATAAACATCAAAGACCAGCTGGCCCGGATCAAAGGCATCGGACGTGTCACCGTCATGGGGGCATCCGACTACTCCATGCGTATATGGGTTAAACCTGACAGGCTGGCCCAGATGGGCATCACTGTTCCCGAAATTGTTAATGCCATCAATGAACAAAATGTGATCGTCCCAGGTGGAAGGTTTGGTGCAGAACCGGCTCCTCCCGGCACTGAATTTACATATACCGTTCGTCTTCCCGACAGGTTTAACTCACCTGAGGAATTTGGCGAGATCGTGGTTCGGACACAATCAGACGGTTCACAGGTTAAGCTAAAAGATATAGCCACCATAAACCTTGGCACTGAAACCTATAATTCATTCACACGCCTGAACGAAGAAACCTGTGCTATCGTAGCTTTATATCAAGCTCCCGGATCAAATGCCGTTGATCTTGCTCAGCAGGTTATTGCTGAAATGGATGTTCTGGCCGAAAACTTTCCTGAGAGCATCAAATACGATGTATCCCTTGACTCTACTTTGCCAATTACTGCCGGGATAAAGGATATTGTAGTCACGCTTTTCATTGCGTTGCTGCTTGTAATTCTTGTAGTCTTTATTTTCATCCAGGACTGGCGGGCCACACTCATCCCGACCCTTGCCATTCCGGTGTCCCTGATAGGTGCTTTCCTCTTCTTCCCTATACTCGGATTTACCATTAACGTACTCTCCCTGCTGGGCCTTGTGCTGGCTATCGGTATTGTTGTTGATGATGCCATTGTTGTTGTTGAAGCTGTACAGGTCAATATTGCCAAAGGCATGAAGGCAAAAGAAGCGACGATCGATGCCATGCGTAAGGTAACAGCACCGATTATTGCCACCACCCTTGTATTGATTGCGGTCTTTATTCCCGTTGCAGGAATGGCGGGTATAACCGGCTTGCTATACCAGCAATTTGCGATCACGATCGTTGTTTCTGTGATCGTTTCTTCGATAAACGCACTAAGCCTGAGCCCTGCCCTGTGTTCACTATTGCTTAAAGAGCCCAGGCCGTACAAAGGGCCCCTTGGATGGTTCTTTGGTAAATTCAACAAGGGGATGGATAAAACCACAAACTCATATATGAGTTTCACCAATGTAGTAACACGAAAAATTAAGCGTTCTGTTATTTTCATCCTCATTATGAGTGTGGGAGCCGGGGTTTTTCTAAAGCTTGTTCCCGGTGGATTTATCCCGGAAGAAGATATGGGATATTTCTTTATACACATGCAACTGCCCAATGCCTCATCTCTACAGCGTTCTGATGAAATAGCGCAGCAGGTGGAAGAGATCCTTATGACCTATCCCGAGGTGCAGTTTAACACCAATGTTACCGGTTATAGCTTGCTTTCCTCTTCCTATTCACCCAGCAGCGGGCTTCAATTTATTTCGCTTGTGCCATGGGGCGACAGAGGTGCAACTGCAACAGAGATCGTTCAACGCCTGAACAGGGAGCTTGCTATGAAGGTTAAGGGTGCCCAGGTTTTTGCCTTCGGGCCTCCCGCCATTCCCGGCCTGGGAAATGGATCAGGATTCAGCATCATGATACAGGATAAAGGAGGTAACAACCCGGATTATCTTGCCCTGCACACCATGACATTTATCCAGGCGATAAATGCCAGGCCTGAGATAGGAGGAGCATTTACAGCTTTCCAGGCTAGCGTGCCTCAGCGTTTTATGGATATTGACCGCGAAAAAGCCTTGAAATTGGGCGTATCCCTTAACGACCTCTATACCACAATAGGTGCATTTATGGGGGGGGCGTATGTGAATGACTTTACGAGATTTGGCCGCCTGTATAAAACGTATATTCAGGCCGAACCGCAGTATCGTGTTGATGAGAAACAGATCAGCAACTTCTTTATAATGAACAAAGATGGTAATATGGTGCCTCTTGGCACACTTACCAATATTAAGCGTATAGCAGGCCCTGATTATACCACAAGGTTCAACCTGTTTCGTTCGGCAGAAGTAACCGGCAGTCCCGCAGAGGGATATACTTCTGCCCAGGCGATGAGTGCCCTCGAAGAGGTGGCCGGCGAGGTACTTCCGGATGATATGTCCTATTCATGGAATGCCATGTCGTTCCAGGAAAAGAAAGCATCCGGCTCCCTGGGGATGATCCTGACATTTTCACTGCTGTTTGTGTTCCTGATCCTTGCGGCACAGTACGAGAGCTGGTCATTGCCATTCAGCATCCTTCTGGGGACCCCATTCGCCATCTTCGGTGCAATATTCTTCCTGTGGGTGGCGCGTTTGATCAGCCCCTCATTCGAAAACAACATCTTTGCCCAGATATCCTTTATCATGCTAATCGGGATGGCGGCGAAAAATGCTATTCTGATCGTGGAGTTTGCAAACGAAGAATTTAAAAAAGGCCTGACATTATTCGAGGCAGCCATCAGTGCAGCTAAATCCAGGTTCAGGCCGATCCTGATGACCGCCTTCTCATTTATTTTTGGTGTTTTTCCGCTCGTAATTGCCAGCGGCTCAGGCGCTGAAGCCAGAAAAGTAATGGGGGTGGCATTGTTTGGTGGGATGATGATAGCAACTCTTCTGGGCATATTCCTTTACCCTATGTTGTTTGTTTTCATCGGAAAGATTGCCGGATATGAAAAGAAAAGAAAGCTGGCGGAAGAAAAAGTTGAAAGTGAGTAAAAATCATGCTATGAAAAGAGCGATCATCATATTATCTGTTTTGTCCCTCATCATTTACCTGGCGGGATGTAAGGTGGGCCCGGACTATGAGCAGCCCCAACTTGACAGCCCCGAAGCATTTCGCTTTGACAATGAGCTGACTGATACGATCATAAACCTGCAATGGTGGGAATTATTTCAGGACCCTGTCCTGGATACGCTTATAGCCATTGCCTTGGAAGAGAATAAGGATGTGCTACAGGCTGCAGCCAGGATTGAAGCAGCCAGGGCCAATGTAGGCTATACACGCGCAGATGCATTCCCCACAATCAATGTAGCTGCGGGTGCATCAAGAGGTAATTATTCAGGCATGAAGACTGATGTGGGTAACAATTTCTACGCCTTTCCGGAATTGGTCTGGGAGATCGACTTCTGGGGAAAGTACCGGCGGTCGACCGAAGCAGCAAAAGCTGAACTCATGTCTTCAGAGTTTGCCAGGCGTACCACACAGATGAGTCTGATCTCTTCAGTTGTGAGCACATATTTTCAGCTTCTTGATGATATGTCCAAATACGAGATCTCAAAAAGCACATTCGATTCCCGCGACAGCGGCACCCATATCATCCAGCTTCGTTTCGATTATGGTACAGTACCGGAGATTGATCTTAACCAGGCACAAATACAGCAGGCCATAGCGGCGGCTTCGATTCCCGTATACCGGCGTTATATCGCTTACGACCAGAGTACCCTGAGCATTTTGCTTGGCAGATTGCCCGATTCCATTATAACCGGCACACGGCTATACGACCAGGAATTTCCACCTGAGATCCCAACCGGATTGCCATCGCAACTTCTGGAAAGAAGGCCGGACATTCTCCAGGCAGAAGCTGATTATATGCAGGCAAATGCCATGATCGGTGTGGCTGTAGCCATGCGTTTTCCTTCAATCAGCCTGACCGGATTATTTGGCGGAGCCAGCAGTGAATTGTCATCTTTTACCACAGGGGGCATGGCATGGTCAGTGGGCGGAACCCTCCTGGGCCCATTATTCCAGTTCGGTAAAAACAAACGGCGTGTAGAACAACAGCGCTACCTCGCAGAAGCATCCAGGCTGAACTATGAATTTACCGTCATCCAGGCTTTCAAAGATGTTGAAGATGCACTCATCACGATCGAGACCCTTAAACAGGAACTCATTGCCCAGGAGACGAGAATGATTGCTGCCAAAAATGCAGAAATGCTCTCAGGTGAAAGATATGATAAAGGTGTGACCAGCTATCTGGAAGTACTGGAATCACAAAGGCAGTCGTTCGACGCCCAATTGAGTTATTCTACAGTCAGAAGCGATCTGCTTACCTCCTACATTGATCTATACAAAGCACTTGGTGGTGGCTGGGTTTCGGCGGAAGAGATGCAAGCGGCTGAAGCTGC
>JAGLEK010000468.1 GCA_023145125.1 Bacteroidales bacterium
CATCCAGCTTGAATTCATTTTTTCCTTTCGGGTCGGGCGTAAATTTTATCTCAAAGCTTCCGTCCTGCTCAAACTCAATATCAGTATGGTTAACATTCCGGGTAACACGTTCGCTGAGGTCGCCATCCGGTGATCCGCCATAAAGACAGAAAGAAAGGTAACAGCTGTCGTACCTCTTACCCCTGACAATATATTCCTGGTCTCCCCTTACCTGGGTAAAATAATATACAGAGTCAACATTATCACCCAACACTTTGTGATAAGGCGTTGCCAGCAGCATGAAATCCGGCCGCAAGGGATCATTGAAAAGATAGAAATCAATACTTGTTCTGAGCAAGTGGAAAATATGCTGATAGCCATCCACCCTGCCCTGCTCGTCAATGATTTTTTCGGGATCGAGAAAAGTGTTCTCGGCATTTCCTATCACCTGCAAAAAATGTTGCAGGGCTGCTTTGCTTTTGTATTCCATCAATTACAATTAAAGTTGTTCGTAAAATTCCAGGTACTTGCTGAACTGCTTGTTGACTTCCTCCTCCTTCAGCCCAAACGCATCGAGAGAATAGGTATGCTTTCCGTGCTTGTCCTTAGGGTTTTTAGCAATGAAATCCCGAAAATTACCAACGGCTTCCTCACTCAGATCCCATCCGAAACGATCATATATCTTTTCGATGGTGCCAACCTGGTCCTTCACAAAGTCTTCAAACTTCAGGTCGATGATCTGGTCTTCTTTTCCCAATGCTTTTCTACTCTCAAGGAAGCGGTCGAAATACTTACTCCAGAGCATAGCTTGTTCCTTTCCGGTTTCATTTTGATCTTCCTTGTCGCTGTATAAGGTTCTGACAGAAGAGATCAGGCTGGCTGTTGAGCTGACAATATCTGCCGGCCCGCGATGGGTCATAATGATACGTGCATCCGGGTAGACCTCAAATATTTCAGGAAGCCGGCGCAGGTGGACAGGTGTTTTCAGCAGCCAGCGTTTCCCTTTTACGCCTCCTGACTGAAGATATTGCAGAAACCTCTTATGAAAGCGCATGGTACCCGGCATGTCTGAATCATCAGAGAACCATTTCATATAAGACGGAAGGTAGAGCTGGGCCGAGAACTGGTAGCTGTTAAAGTCAAAGGCCGTGATCCCGAGGCATTCCTGTGGTGCATCAGCTTCCATATAATGCTTACGG
>JAGLEK010000469.1 GCA_023145125.1 Bacteroidales bacterium
TTGCATAGTAATAATTGGGAATGTTGTTTTTGTTATAGAATTTAAAGTTGGTGAACGTGAATTCCACCGCTATCAAGTTGAGCAGGTGTGGGATTATGCACTTGATTTAAAGAACTTTCATAAACCAAGTCATCATATTGCTATGGTTCCAATACTTATAGCAACAGAAGCACAAGAATTTGGTTTTGAACTTCTTGTAACTTCACATGATGATAAACTTTTATTGCCAATATGTGTTGGAAAGCAGGGACTTGCTGAAATAATTCATAACGCACTTCTTTTTTTTAAGGGTGAGCCCTTAATTGATGGTAATGGGTTTTCATCCGGCTCATATTTTCCAACACCAACGATAATAGAGGCAGCTATAACATTATACAACAGTCATTCTGTTGATGAAATAACAAGAAGTGATGCAGAGGCAATCAATCTAACAAAAACAACAGCAGCAATATCTTCTATAATAGAATCAGCAAAAGCTAGAAAGAAAAAAACAATATGTTTTGTTACTGGTGTACCGGGGGCAGGGAAAACTCTTGTTGGTTTAAAGGTTGCAACAACACACCTTGATATGGAGGAAGATAATAGAAGTGTTTATTTGTCTGGTAACGCTCCCCTAGTTGCCATTCTTCAGGAAGCCCTTGCTAGAGATAAGGTAAAACGAGAGTTGGGAGATGGGAAGAAAATAACCAAAAGTAGTGCGAAACAAGCTGTCAAGGCGTTTATTCAAATAATACACCATTATAGAGATGAATATATAATTAACCCTGCTCCTCCGTATGATCATGTTGCAATTTTTGATGAAGCTCAAAGAGCGTGGAACAGGGAGCAGACTGTTAAATTCATGCGTTTGAAGAAGAAAATTCCGGATTTTGATTATTCAGAACCGGAATTTTTAATATCATGTTTGGATAGACATAAAGATTGGGCTGTAGTGATTTGTCTTGTAGGTGGAGGACAAGAAATACACACAGGTGAAGCAGGCATATCTGAATGGCTCAGTGTTATCTTTCACAAGTTTCCAGATTGGGGAGTTTATATATCTCCCAACTTATCTGATTCGGAATACTCAGCAATCGGTGCGATACAAAAATTACAAGAAAAGTGTGAAGTATCACTGAATGAGGATTTGCATTTGTCAGTATCAATGAGATCTTTTCGAGCAGAAAATCTTTCTTTGTTTGTGAAGCATCTGCTAGATCTTGAAATTGCTTCTGCTCAAGAGGTACTGTCAAAAATTTCCAAGAATTATCCAATTGTCATAACAAGAGATT
Source organism: Bacteroidales bacterium (assembly GCA_023145125.1). GTDB lineage: Bacteria > Bacteroidota > Bacteroidia > Bacteroidales > B18-G4 > B18-G4. The sequence continues at coordinate 1,272 of JAGLEK010000469.1, forward strand.
TCCGAAAGGCTAAAATGTGGTTAAGAGAAAAGGCTCGAGGTAGTGAAAGATATGGAATGATTGTATCATCGCAAGCGCAAAGGCTGAAGCCATATGCTATTGATGTAAAATCACCAATGAACCCGGTTAATTGGTTTTTGAATGAAAAGGATGATGTACGGTCATCTTATTATTTAGAGGATGTCGCTACCGAATTTCACATACAGGGATTAGAATTAGATTGGGCATGTATTTGCTGGGATGGTGATTTAAGATATACACAGGAGGAATGGAAAACCTATTCTTTTAGAGGAAGTAAATGGCAAAATATCAATAAAATTGAAAGGAAAAGATACCTAGTTAACGCCTATAGAGTACTTCTAACTAGAGCGCGGCAAGGGATGGTTATCATTGTGCCTGAAGGTGATTCGTTAGATCCAACTAGAATTCCGGAGTATTATGATTCTACCTATAATTATTTAAAGGAAATTGGTTTAGAAGAATTAAAACCAATGTAGGCTTGTTCCTCATTGCTTGGTCTTCTATTATCTCCTTTATTCATTTCCATTCAAACCAACCCTAAAAGCCTACCCTCCAGCTTCCCCCGCTTCAATCCCTCCCTCAAAAACATACTCCTCTTTCTCATATTTCACCAGAATAAAAAAATAATTCAAAATCAGGTGGGATAAATTTTGATTTTTGGTATTAATAGATAAGGGACGATTGAATTACTAAACTATTAATATGAAAAAGTCATTGATCAAATCCGATTATCAAAACCTGATCTTTGAATTCAGGGGATATAAAGTTATGCTTGATTATAATCTGGCAGCACTTTATGGTGTGGAAACAAAAAGGCTAAAGGAACAAGTGCGCAGAAATATCTCCAGATTCCCGGATGATTTTATGTTTGAGCTTAATAGACAGGAACTTGTGAACTTGAGGTCGCAAATTGCGACCTCAAGTTGGGGTGGTTCCCGCTATATACCAATGGCATTTACCGAACAGGGTGTTGCAATGCTTTCATCAGTACTTAATTCTGAAAAGGCAATTCAAGTTAATATTGAGATCATGCGGGCTTTTGCCGACTATAGAGCATTGATCTTGAAGAATAAAGATTTAGGAAGAGAGATCAAACTATTAGATGAGAAGATCGATCATATCTTCAAATTCCTACTTCAAAAAATTGATGCTCTCCGGGGTCATCAATTAGATGATTCAAGAACAAAAATTGGATATAAAAGAAAAATTCAATGATTTAAACCCGCAAATTGCGACCTCAAGATGACCCAGGTTAGAATAAGGCCTTTGTGGTTCCTTTGTGGGGTACTTTGTGCCCTTCGTGTTAAAAAAATCGAATATCAAAAATCAAATATCGGATATCGAATATCGAATATCGAATTTCATCACCGCCGGTATTCTCTCCCATTCAAATCAACCCAAAACACCTGCCCGCCAGCTTCCACCTCAACAATCCCTCCCTCAAAAATATGCCCCGCTTTCTCATACTTCGCAGGGATAGCGATGCTGCCGTCCGGAGCAATGTAGCCGCTGAGTCCGTTTTCTTTATAAAGCGCCCTGCCTTCGTGGAAATGTGATACGTACTCAAAAGTACAGGGGATCATGAGCTTGCCGCGGTCGTCAATAAAACCATAACTGCCATCCATCTTTACGCGTGCCATGCCTTCAGAAAACTGCGCCGCATCATCGTATTCAAACCCGGTGATCTCGTAGCCATATTCATCAATATAGCCCCAGAGACCGTTCTTTTTCACAGGAATGTAGTCGTTGGCAAAGACGCTGGCAGCCTCAAATTCAAAGGGGATCACGGTTTCATTTTCTGCATCGATATAGCCCCAATTCCCGTCTTTTTGTACCGCCACAATGCCGTGGCCAAAGGAAAGGACGTTGTCGTATTCAGCAGGGATCACCAGCTTGCCGTCCTTGTTGAGAAAGCCATACTTCCCACGCACCTTAACGCTGGCATAGCCATCATGAAAGCTGCCGGCATATTCATAAACGGGCTTCACTATCTCGTCGCCGTCACGGTCGATAAAGCCATAGCGCTTCTTCTGTCCCACCTTGGCCATGCCGTCGCTGAACACAAAGGCTTCCATATAGCGGAAGGGGGCCACCCTCCGTCCTTCTTTGTCGATATAGCCGAACATTCGTGTTTGTTTCACATAGGCACGGCCCTCATAAAATTCGGAGGCCAGGCCGTACTGAGCCCCCACCACACGTATGCCATGGCTGTCGTAAAAGCCGTCCTTCCCGCCCTTGCTGTAGCGGATCATGCCCTCACGCCACCCGCCCAGGCTCTCCAGTGTCGTTGGCACCATGATGTTGCCGTTCTCGTCGATCAGGCCGTAAAAACCATTTTTTTTCACTTTCGCCGCCCCTTCATAAAAGGGAAATGCCTCGTCATAAATAGCAGCAATTACCAGCTTGCCTGTATTATTTGCATAACCCCACTTGTCTCCATCCAGGAAGGGGATCCTGTTTGTTATTTCTTG
>JAGLEK010000047.1 GCA_023145125.1 Bacteroidales bacterium
GCGTACAGCAGGGATTATGTCAGTGGCGAAACGAAAAAAACCGGCACGAGGTACCCTGATGGTACAAATGACTATTCCACCTATGCAGGATACCTGAATTATGAGCGCCGATTCAGCCGTGAGCTGACATTATTTGCAGGATTTCGATATAGCCATGTGAATCTGAAATCTACTTTCAGCGATACTTCCCTGTACCATTTCCCATTTGATGAGATCAGGATCAATACGGGTGCCCTGAATGGCAGCGCGGGTGTAAGCTGGAGGCCGGCAGATGTCTGGCAGCTCAGGCTCAACCTTTCATCGGGTTTTCGCGCACCTAACCTGGACGATGCGGGAAAAGTGTTTGATTCTTCGCCTGGTAATGTGGTAGTTCCGAATCCCGGGCTTAAGCCTGAATATGCATATAACCTTGATGCAGGGATACAGAGGACCATTGGTGATATCGCAGTGTTGGAACTCTCAGCATTTTATACCTACCTGCTAGATGCAATGGTCCGCCGTGATTTTACTTTTAACGGGCAGGATTCGATCTGGTATGATGGAGAGCTGTCGAAGGTTGAAGCTATCGTAAATGCCGGCAGTGCACAAATATACGGCTTGAGCGCTATGGGTATTTTAGATATGGGTGAGCACTTTAAGCTGAAATCTACCATCACCTGGACGCAGGGTGAAGATGATGAGGGTTATGCAATGCGCCATGTTTCACCTCTGTTCGGGAATACGAGCCTTATATATAACAATAACAGATTCCTGGCTGAGTTGTATGCGAACTATAATGGATCCATTCCATACAGCCGCCTGGCTCCAACTGAACGGGAAAAACCCCATATCTATGCCACCGACAGTGATGGGAATCCGTATTCCCCTTCCTGGTGGACAATCAATTTTAAGGCATCATATCGTATTATTGATCAGCTAAGCCTCGACCTGGGCATCGAAAACATCTTTGATGAACGATACCGGTCCTATTCATCCGGAATAGTCTCACCAGGCAGGAATTTCATCATTGCCGTAAGGGCCACCATGTAAAACCATAAGAGAAACCAGGTGTTATTCTTCCGGGATCAGTTTTGCATAAGCTACCGGTGGCTGTATGCTGTCATCTACCCTGATCTCTACCAGATAGCTGAATTCTCCGAGTAATCGGGAAAGCCGGCCATACGTTACTTCCTTTTTTCGCATAAAGGCCCCCATCTTAGCAAGATTAGCCCAGCCATCCTCACCGGCACATTTGTTAACGGCTTCGATAATGATACTTTCAAGTTCAGATTTTTCCATAATACTCATATTATATTATTCAGATGCTATGGAACATTGGTCAGTCTGCTCTTTTTGAAGGATAATATAACCTATACTCCTGAGTTTTATTACAGTAAACCAAAGATAATAAAATATGGAGGGAAAGTCAATACTTAATTTGCAGTTTAGCTTTTTTAGCTAATAATTGAATTGTGGATATCGATCACCTGCGGGATGAGGGCAAGGCTTTCGTCGTTACGGATAATGTAATCAGCACGGTCTTTTTTTTCATCTTCATGCATCTGGTTTTCTGAGCGCGACAAAAAATCGGCCTTTGATATTTTGTCCCTTTCCATTACCCTTGACAATGCCAGCTCAG
>JAGLEK010000470.1 GCA_023145125.1 Bacteroidales bacterium
TAAATGGTTACTGTGTACACCGAAGCTTTAGCGAAGGTGTAAATGGTTATATTGATAAACTGTTAAGTTGCCAAATTGTTTGATTACTTGTCTATATTTTCCAATGCATCATAAAAAACCTGATGCAGGTTTGTCCGGATATCGTATTCCATGATCTTGCTGTTGTTCATATCGGGATGCACCCTGTTTGACAGAAAGATATACACCAGGCCATTATCAGGGTCCGCCCATGCATATGTACCGGTGAACCCGGAATGCCCGTAGCTGGAAGATGAAACGGACTTGCAGGTATGGCCTTCCTCATCATATTCGAGCATAGGCTTGTCGAACCCTATCCCCCTGCGGTTTTCGTTAAGGGGAAATTGGGTTTTGGTAAATTCATCCAGCACATCCTCATCAACATAACGATCACCCCCATAAACTCCGCCATCGAGAAACAGCTGCATGATCACGGCCATATCGAATGCATTTGAGAAAAGTCCGGCATGGCCTGACACACCACCCAGCATGGCGGCACCCTGGTCATGCACGTCGCCCCGCAGCATCTGCATCCTGAAGATTTTATCATCTTCCGTAGGTGTGATCGCTTCCTTATCAAAACGCTGCAAAGGCAGATAACCCATTGTCGGCAATCCCAGGGGCCGGTAATAAACATCCTCTGTATATTTCTCAAAGGGTGAATTATTAATGCCTTCCATGGCTTCCTTCAGCAGGTAAAAACCAAGGTCGCTGTATCTGTACCGGCTATTCTCGCGCAAAGATGAAAACCTGATGCTATCCAGGATCTCATAGAAATAATCTTTTTGTATATACATCCCCTCAGCCACGCGGACAGGAAATTCCTCGCTTACTACCTCACTGTATACATACGGGTCGACCTCCTTTTCATCAACAGTGTACCTGAAATAGGGTATCCATGCACGGAACCGCGACTGGTGTGCCAGCAGCTCCCGGATGATGATATCTTTTTTATCTGTTCCGATAAGATAAGGCAGATAGTGGGATAGCTTGTGGTCAATATCTATCTTCTCTTTCCCATACATATCCATCACGCTGATGGTTGTGGCAGCGATCTTTGTGAGCGATGCCAGGTCATACAGGTCGTCGGGTCGAACCTCCTGCTTCTCATCATAGGTATGGTATCCGAATGATCTGTGATAAAATATCATTCCGTCCTTTGCCGCCAGCACCTGGCATCCGGGATATGCTTTGAGTCTGACACCTGACATGGCAATGGAATCGGCTTTCACAATAAAAGAATCACTGATGCCCAGCGTAGCCGGATCTACAAACCTGAGGCGGATCACCTCCGTTTCAATTCCCACCCCGGCATCAAATAGCCCGGCAATGCCAACCGGCAAATTGCCTTTTGCGCCTATCCCCCCATAGATCAGTTCCGCTCCAGTCTCTTCCGTGAGTCGATTGTCCTGATAAGAAACAATGACAGCCTCCGGAAGTTGTGCGGAACCCAATTCCGACAGGGCATATGGGCTGGCAAAAAGATCAAGGATCACCTTCTTCCTGCCGGTCAACTCCCTGATAAAGGACCATGTTTCATCGGGTATCCCGTAGTTTTTGAAGGAGAAGATATTGGTATTTCTGATCCCCACTATTATCAGGTTATATCCATCCAGTCCGGCATGGAGATCTTCAAGATCCTTCTTTTTTGCTTTCAAAGGAAGTTCATAGCGGTCAAGCCGTCCGTAGAGCCCCAAAGTGTTTCCAAAATAGTCTTCAAAGGAGGATCCGCCGGTCGAAACATATGCTATCTGAAGCGTATCGAGACGCCTCAAAGGAAGAATATTATTCTCGTTTCTCACCAGGGTTGCTGATGATTCATACAAAGCCCTGTTTAGTGCTTTGGCATGTGAAGAATTAAGATCTGCATGAAGCCCTTCAGTCTCGACTCCTGTTTCCAATGACAATCCTGCATTATATTTATATGTAAGCACCTTGCGGCAGCGTTCATCGATCACTTCCGGATCCAGCTCACCCTTTTCGACAGCCTGCCGTATCCTTTTAATTGCTTTGGGTACATCAGCCGGAAGCAGCAGAATATCATTTCCCGCCATTAAGGCCTTCAGTTCAATTTCTCCCGGCTTATGGTATTTGGTCACGCCCTTCATGTCGAGGGCATCAGTAACGATAAGTCCATGAAAACCTAATTCATCCCTGAGCAGGCCGGTTACAATATTTTTTGAGAGGGTTGATGCAAGCCCTTCCTCCTGTTCATAGGCAGGAATATATAGGTGTGCGATCATGATCCCGCCCAGCCCATTATTGATAAGCTGGCGAAATGGGTACAGTTCCAGGCTGTCGAGCCGTTCAGCCGAATGGGAGATAACAGGCAGTGTTTTGTGCGAATCAGTGTCCGTGTCGCCATGTCCCGGAAAATGCTTTGCGGTAGCAATTACTCCATGTTCCTGCAGGCCCTGCATATAGGCCATTCCTTTCAACATCACCTTCTCCCTGTCCTGCCCGAATGAGCGCATTCCGATCACGGGATTGCCCGGATTGGAATTGATATCGATGACGGGAGCAAAATTCATCTGCACCCCGATCCGCTTACATTCTTCTGCGATAACAGCACCCATCTGATAGATCAATCCATTATCCCTGATGGCACCCAGAGTCATCTGAAAAGGAAAAACCGTGGTGCTGTCGAGGCGCATGCCCAGGCCCCACTCGGCATCGATACTTATTAACAAGGGCGTCTTTGCCTGTGACTGCCAATCATTTGTTGTGGCCGCCTGATGATAGGGATGATTCCTGAAAAAACACACTCCGCCAATATTGTAATCCCTGATGTACTTATCAACATATGAATAATAATCCTTGCCGGGTTCATTCGCCCTTACGATCATAAGCTGAGCAATCCGCTCATCTACACTTAAGGAGTTGAAGACTGAATCGACCCATTCTTGTTCAGGATTCCTTTCCTGTCCTGTGCAAAGCGCAGGAATAATAAGGATCACAAACAGAAAAACCGGAAAATATCGTCGGATCATCCTAATTTTTATTGATCTGTAAAAATAGAAAAAAAACAAAGCAACTGCACCGCTTACAGTAAGGATATCCCTCTTTCGCCCCAAGGTGTATTTGTGTTTTAAAAGCGCCAGGTATCCCTCGTCAAATTAATGATCATATTTGTTTTTTAATAAAATGTTAAGAAATGTTGATATTTCTTTGAACGGGTATTTAATATTTGCTTTAGCTTTGAGCAAACAAAAAGCGCATGTCCGATCCAAACTACCTGCAACAGGTTTCCACACAAGTACGAAGAGATATTATCCGCATGGTGAATGGCGCTGCCTCGGGTCATCCGGGCGGATCCTTAGGAGCTGCTGATTACCTTGTTGCGTTATTCATGGAGATCATGGACCATGATCCGAAGAATTTTGACATGGATGGCATAGGGCAGGATATTTTTGTGCTCTCGAACGGGCATCTCTCAGCTGCCTTATACAGCGTACTTTCCCGTTCAGGATATTTTCCACCCGAAGAATTAGGTACTTTCAGGAAGATGGGCACCCGCTTACAGGGCCACCCCTGCACCGAAAAAGGCTTACCCGGGATTCGGGTCGCAACAGGTTCACTCGGGCAGGGGCTTTCAGTAGCCATTGGAGCCGCACTGGCCAAGAAGCTGAACAAAGATCCCAGGAAGGTATTTTGCCTCATGGGCGATGGCGAGCTGCAGGAAGGACAGGTATGGGAGGCGGCAATGTATGCAGCAGCCAATAAGGTCGACAACCTCATTGCTGCCGTGGATTACAATGGCAAGCAGATCGATGGTTCCCTGGATGATGTCATGCCTTTAGGCAACCTGAAAGCCAAATGGGATGTATTCGGCTGGAAGGTGCTTGAGGCAAAGGGCAACGACATGGAAGACCTGATAAAAACACTCCGTGACGCGATCTCATATACTGATAAAGGCATTCCTGTCGTTATTCTTTTGCACACGGAAATGGGCTTCGGTGTGGACTTTATGATGGGAACCCATAAATGGCACGGCGTTGCCCCCAATGACGAAGAAACGGCACGTGCTCTGGATCAACTTGAAGAAACCCTGGGCGATTATTGATATACTATGCCATGAATACTACTGTGATAAAATACTTACTCTCAATATTGCTGATAATCTCCTTCTCAGCAGCTATCGGGCAAGACTATAATCAGGAGAAAGAGAAGCCACCGCCACTGACCCGTATTCTTTTTGTTCTGGACGGATCGCAAAGCATGTATGGAAGGTGGCAGAGCGATATTAAGATGAATATCGCACAAAACCTGCTGTCAAACCTTCTCGACAGCCTTAAGGATGTGGATAATATCCAGCTGGCTCTCCGCGTTTATGGCCATCAGAAAACCTATCCGCCACAGGATTGCAACGATACCAGGCTGGTGGTACCTTTTGCCAATGACAATGCCCTTCGCATTAAGAACCAGTTAAGATACATCAAACCCAAGGGAACAACACCTATTGCATTTGCACTCGAACAATCGGCCGGCGACTTCCCCGCTTGTGATAATTGCAGAAACATCATCATCCTGATCACCGATGGCCTGGAGGAATGCGGTGGCGATCCCTGCGCCGTATCAGCGGACCTTCAGAAAAGAGGTATTGCACTGAAGCCTTTTGTGATTGGAATTGGCAGAGACTTCCGTGAAGCCTTCGACTGCGTTGGCACATATTATGATGCATCCAGCGAAGCGCAATTCAGCAAGGCCCTGGACCTGGTTATTTCCCAGGCATTAAATTCTACAACAGCCCAGGTAAACCTGATCGACGCCTACAATAAGCCGTCGGAGACTAACGTAAACATGACCTTCTACGACCATGTTTCCGGACAGATCAAATATAATTTCATCCAGACGATGAACAGCAAAGGCCTGCCGGACACCCTGTTGATCGACCCGCTGGTTACCTACGATGTAGTTGTACATACACTCCCGCCGGCCAGGGCTGACAGCATCAAGATCACACCGGGGCAGCATACCATCATCCCTGTGAACACCCCGCAGGGGCGATTGCGGCTTAAGATGGAGGGCACTACCCTGTCGAGCCGTAACCTGCAAGCCATTGTCAGGCGTCAGGGAAGAATGGAAACCATTAACGTACAGCAGTTCGGCCAGACTGAAAACTATATCATTGGGGATTACAGCCTGGAAATACTCTGCCTCCCCAGGATCTACGTAGAAGACATTAACATTGCACAGAGCTCGACTACCACCGTTGAGATCCCTGTCCCCGGCATTGCGGTAATACAAAAAACAGCACTGGGATATGGCAGTCTGTATGTTGAAAGGGATAACGAACTTATCTGGGTATACAATTTCAGAGAGAATCCCATACAGGAGTCCCTGATCCTTCAACCGGGAAGATACAGGGTTGTGTTCAGGGCCAAGTATTCCAGCCGGGCTGCTTTCACGATCGAAAAGAGATTTCGTATCACATCCGGGAAAACCACAAACGTTAAAATCTTTCAATAGTATAAGATCTTATGACCCAAACAGCTACTGTCGAGAAAAAAGCCACACGCGCCGGATTTGGCGAAGCTTTACTTGAACTGGGACACAAAAATCCCATGGTCGTTGCCCTTTGTGCCGACCTCACCGGCTCCCTGAAGATGGATGCTTTCGCGAAAGCATTTCCCGACAGGTTTTTCCAGGCGGGTATCGCCGAAGCCAATATGATCGGCATGGCGGCAGGGCTCAGCATCGGTGGAAAAATTCCCTTTGCCGGAACCTTTGCAAACTTTGCTACAGGAAGGGTTTATGACCAGATACGGCAGTCGGTAGCCTATTCGGATAAAAACGTGAAGATCTGTGCTTCCCATGCGGGGCTGTCACTCGGGGAGGATGGAGCGACACACCAGATCCTGGAGGATATAGGATTGATGAAGATGCTCCCGGGTATGACCGTGATCAATCCATGTGATTTTAACCAGACCAAGGCAGCCACACATGCCATCGCTGAACACCTGGGGCCGGTATACCTGCGTTTTGGCAGGCCTGACTGGCCAAACTTCACCCCGGCCGACCAGAAATTTGAGATCGGCAAAGCAATTCGCATGAGAGAAGGCCATGATGTGAGCATCATTGCCACGGGACATATGGTATGGATCGCATTAAAAGCAGCTGAAGAACTGGCAAGGCAAGGCGTGAGCGCAGAGATCATTGATATACACACCATCAAGCCACTCGATGAAGATGCCATCGTTTCCTCCTTGCAGAAAACAGGATGTGCGGTAACCGCCGAAGAACATTCGATACACGGTGGGCTGGGCGACAGCATTGCACAATGCCTTGCAAGGAAAATTCCGGCACCGGTGGAAATGGTAGCCGTGAATGATCAATTCGGCGAAAGCGGAAAGCCACTCGAACTCATGTCCAAATATGGACTTGACACCCCTGATATTGTGGCAGCAGCCATCCGGACAATGAACAGGAAATAAGTTGGGCATAAATGAAGTTCCCCGCCGCAAGCGGCGGGGAATAAGACCCGGAGATCCCCTCGATAACTTGAGGGGATCAATTCGGCTTTGAATTTTCAATTCACTACGTTCTTAAAAATTTAGTCTCATTGATTAAAAACCCCTTGTAATTCTCATCCCTTTTCACTATTTTTATCAGGAAGATAATCCTTTCGGGTATGAGGATTTTTATTATTGGATATATGGGTGCGGGTAAATCAACTGTCGGCAAAAGGCTTGCCAACAATCTGGATATACCATTTGTCGACCTTGATGACACCTTCGAGGCCAGGTTCAGGTATAGCATCCCTCGTTTTTTTGATCATTTCGGTGAAAAACGCTTTCGTGAATTTGAACATCAGTGCCTGAAAGAAATTATTGGTGAACATGAAGAAGCGGTGATATCTACCGGGGGCGGAACAGCATGTTTCGATAATAATATTTCCCTGATGAACAAGGAAGGCATCACCGTTTACATCAAGATGCATCCAAAATCCCTTGCCCACCGGCTTAAGAGAGCCAGAAGGCTACGCCCCGTGGTCAGGGACATTCAAAATGACGGAATGCAAAACTTTGTAGAAGAACAATTGGCGGAAAGAGAA
>JAGLEK010000471.1 GCA_023145125.1 Bacteroidales bacterium
CGATATGCTGATTGCTGTATACCGTATCCACCATATGATACCATTCATTTTTATCAGTATCCCATGTCAGGGGGAGGCATTGAAGGCGTCCTCCTTCAAAGGGCACCAGGTACTGCTGAAGGGGCCTGTAGCCAAATGTGTATGTGATCTCGAATTCTCCCATTTCACCATCAGGGCCGGATGTCCATACAAAAAAGCGATCTTCCCTTTTGTAAAAGCGGTGCACCTCCCCATCAAATTCAAAAGTGGCATCGTTGAAATCACCCAATACCGTTTCATCTGAAGCATGGGCCATGGCGAGATCATGATCGGAGGCCTTCCATAGGTCATATTCTATTTGATGACATTCAATGCATGACTCCCCACCGGTAAAATATGGCTGTCCATACAGGGCCGATGGTTCTTCCAGCCCGGGAAAATGGTTTATGATAAGATAAAGCGGAAAAGAGAATACAATAAGTATCGCAGATGCCAGGCCGGTTTTCTGCCATATATTTCTTTTTTCCTTATTTATACTATCGCTCATGCGTATGTGAGTTGCGATTTATTAAATGTGCTTCTCCTGACGGGGTTCTTCAGGTCAGCTTTAACCAATCCGCTTTCTATAATAAGAGGGAAATAGTCCAATGGCCGCGGTGCCGGAGGCCTGGCAACCTCACCATTCAGCATAAAGGAAGAGGCATGGCATGGACAATCGAATTCGCTCGTATCCTCATTCCATGATACTGCGCAACCCAGGTGGGTGCATTTCAATGATAGTGCCAGCAATCCTCCGTCATCCATACGAACCAGGTACAGGCGGTCACTCCTGAAAGGGGTCACAGAGCCTTTCGGAAAATCATCGAGGCTCCCAAGCACTCTCAGGGCCTTGTTATTATGGCCGCCTGATTTTCTCCCTCCTGATGTAAGAAAAGCAATCACCACCGAAGCCACTTCAAGCAGTGAAACCGAGACCAGTGCGATCCATAGAATCCTGATGAAATTACGACGAGTCGTTTTCTCAAAACCGGCATTCATATTTTTCTGTTCCACATTCTTCATAAATAATGCATTTCCTTTACCATTGCAATGCCATCCCTTCCCCCCTGAAAAATATACCCGTAAACATAAGTACAATATATGCTATAGTGAGAAAGGTAAATATCCATAATTGCATTTCCGTGCGCCCTGCATGAAACCTTTTCTTTATAAATAATCCCATTGCAAACAGAAGTATCCCCCATATTATAAGAGGAATGATCCCGTTGCTGACGACTTCAGGAAGTGCAGGCAGCCATCTCCTGAAATCAATCAGAAACTCCCCGCAAATAACTGCAGCTGTTGTAAGGAAGAATGATGTTACCGCAGCTGTGACAACAATTTTCCTTCCTTTGACAGAATAGAACCATACTCCCGCACTTCGCTTCTCCGGTTTCATATATGGAAAGCTGAAAAGCCATATGGCAACCAGAAATGGTATTCCGAAAACAGCTATGCCGGGATGAAAGTGAAGTAATAATTCCTGCACTCCTGAAAAATACCATGGTGCTTTTACCGGGTTGGGGCTGAAGGCAGGGTCAGCCCTGTCCAGCAGGGGAGCATTGATAAATACACTTAATAACAGCACAAATGCCATTAATGCCAGCCCGGCAGCAACCTCCCTTTCGAGCAGATGAGGTATGGCCGGGATCATTTCATTCTTTTTCTTGCTTTTTGAGGCAGGCACGATCACACCGCCGGCCCTGCGTACTTTCCAGAAATGGAATACAAGCAATATCAGCAATGCTAATGGCAATACACCAGTATGCAGGTTATAGAAGATAAGCAAAGTAGGGCCGCTCACCTCCTCTCCTCCCCTGATCGCCCTCTGGAGCCATCCACCGATCACGGGAACATATTCGAGCATATTTGTGCTGACCGTGACTGCCCAGTATGAAAGCTGGTCCCAGGGAAGCAGGTATCCGGTGAAATTAAGCAGTATGACGATCACAAGCAGGATCAGGCCAATGGCCCAGTTGAAGCGGCGAGGCGGATAATAGGCCTGTGTATAAAAAACACGCAGCAAATGCAGAAACACAATTACCACTATCAGCATGCCACTCCAGTGGTGTATATTCCTGACCAGGTTGCCAAAGACCACTTCTTGTTTGATAAACAGTATTGAATCATAAGCCCCAACTGGTGTTGGTTCATACACAAAACGAAGCAAAATGCCGGTAATGGCCTGCATAACAAAAAGCAACAATGCCATCCCTCCCAGCCCGAAGGTTCTGCGGTAGTCAATGGAAGACGCCCTGACTTTTTCAGGATGTACCAGAAGGACAATGCTATGCATAAAAGGGAGCCTGCTTTTCATTTTTAAATTAAAAGGAAGAAGATTATAAGTTTATAAAGATATGGAAATTCATGGAGCAGTAAGCAGGGGGATCCGGAAAAATCACATATGAATTTCATCTCAGGTTTTTAGGATTTAGGGAGGATTATTCTTATTTTCGTATAATATAATTATATACACAAGGAATATAAACCAGTAAATTAACCTATTACATCTCATGCCATGAAAAACACAAAAACAATCATTAGCCTGATCATTTTCAGCATATTTATTATTTCCACAGCTGATGCACAAAAGATTTCCATTGAAGAGGGTGATCTCGAATTCTTTAAAGAAGTAAGTGAGCTCAACATCGAATATGACTTCAGCGATTATGGTGTAGGTAAGTTCAAGACCGAAGAAGCCTACATAGAAGATAAGAAAGCAGATTACAATAAGGATGAGCCCGGCAAAGGTGACCAGTGGGAAGAAGAATGGCATGCCGACAAGGAAAATACGTATCAGCCAAAGTTTGAACAACTATTCAATCTGATTATGCTGAGTGAAGGCGTCGGAATAGTAGCCGGTGCTTACACCAATGCCGATTACACCCTGATACTGAAAACCACTTTCATGGAGCCCGGTTATAATATCGGTATTTCGCGTAAGGATGCATCCATCAATGTGGAAATGACCTTTATCAAGACCGATGACCCGGAAAATCCTCTTGCTGTCGTCACTATGGTTAAGGTTCCCGGCCGCGGAGGCATGGGAGGCGATTTCGACACTGAGTACCGTATTGGTGAAGCTTATGCCAAGGCAGGCAAGGAGATGGCGCAATATGTGTGGAAGAAGGTGCTTAAATGATAGCAGAAATCTGAAATCTGAAATCAGAAAT
>JAGLEK010000472.1 GCA_023145125.1 Bacteroidales bacterium
GCACCGTCGAGGATCTGTTCGTCCATTTTAGTTCCGAGCGTGGTCGTGACAAGTGATTGTGTCTCTCCACGTGTGAAGATGGCTGAACCATGTGCTGAAGGCAGATAGTCGATCTCGCTCCAGATAGGCCTGATCTCGTCAAGTTTGCGGCCGTCGAGGCGGGTCCTGTCGTCCAGAACTACATTCCTCACAATTTCCTTGTGCATGTCGTGGAAGTATGTCTTCACCATGCCGGTTTTTTCTTCCTGCTCTTCTTCCGTCATGCTTTCGATGAACTCATCGCGGATGGCTTTGGCCAGGTCAGTGCGTTCATGCTTGTTATTGTTAAAGGTCTTTACCAGTGCCACCACTTTATCGTAGGTAGCATCTTTCAGCCTTTTTTCAATGTCTTCATCAGTTTTCACAGGATCGGCTTCGCGCTTCTCCTTTGATTTTTCGACCATGGCGGCAAGCTCCAGCTGGGCGTTGCACTGGTCTTTGATGGCTTCGTGGGCGATTTTAACGGCTTCCAGCATTTCTGCTTCAGAAACCTCTTTCATTTCACCTTCCACCATATTGATGTTGTCGATGGTTGCTGCGACCATAAGGTCGATGTCGGCATCTTGCAGTTCGGGGATAGACGGGTTGATCTTGAATTCGCCATTGATCCTGGCTACCCTTACTTCAGAGATAGGCCCTGCGAAGGGGATATCCGATACAGAGAGTGCTGCTGATGCTGCCAGTGCTGCAAGAGCGTCTGGTGCAACATCTTCTTCACCTGAGATAAGGCTCAGGAGCACCTGTGTTTCATAGCGCCAGTTGTCGGGAAACAATGGCCTGAGTGCACGGTCAACCAATCGTGAGGTGAGGATCTCCGCTTCGGAGGGCCTGGCTTCACGTTTGAAGAAACCACCCGGGAACTTGCCCGTTGCGGCATATTTCTCTTTGTATTCTACTGTTAATGGAAGGAAGTCGAATCCTTCTCTTACTTCATTGTTTGCTACTACTGTTGCCAGAATCATGGTGTTACCCATGCGTACAACAACAGCACCGTCGGCCTGCTTCGCGAGCCTGCCGGTTTCGATTGAAATCGTTCTTCCGTCCTTCAGAGAGAATGATTTCTCAATTCCTGTTTTTGTCATGTTTGTTTTTAAAAGTTTACGTCGTAAAAGGATCAAAAAAAGGCAACTGTTAACAATTGCCTTTCATTGTATATCCGGTAGGTTGGAATATTATTTCCTGATCCCTAATTTCTTGATTATAGCACGATATCTTTCGATATCTTTTTTCTTCAGATAGTCGAGCAATCTCCTGCGTTTACCTACGAGGAGTACGAGCGACCTTCTGGTAGCTACATCTTTCTTGTTTATCTTCAGGTGATCGGTAAGGTGTTTGATGCGGAATGTAAAGAGCGCAATCTGACCTTCAGCTGAGCCGGTATCGTATTCCGATTTACCATACTCTTTAAAAATTTCCTTTTTGTTTTCTAACGTTAAATACATAATAATTATTTACATTCTAATTTCGGGCTGCAAAAATAGACTATTCTGTTATAATTACAAAGAAATAGTGTTTTTTTTCGTTTTATTAACATTTTCGCTCAAACTATCGGGTACGGGGGGCGGGGGACGGGGGACGGGGGAGTTTTGAGGGTTGAGTTTTGGGTTTTGGGTTAGTTGGGAGTTTTAATCCTAAAAGTTTGTAAGTAAAAATTGTCATCCTGACGAGCCCGCCGAAGGTGGGGGAGGAAGGACCTCCATCAAGATGCAGAGCATTAGAGAAATGCACCTGCCGGGGCAGTGCAAACAGCTGGCAGGTGCATTCTGCTGATGTTTTGCACCACGCTA
>JAGLEK010000473.1 GCA_023145125.1 Bacteroidales bacterium
AAATGTAAATTATCCGGGACGAAATTAATGAAAAGATCTATATGTCTGTATGTTTTACTGGTAAGAACCGCCTCTTGTTGGTGTGGTATGTTTCTCTGACTATACCATTTCGGGCTTAACTACTTGCTCAAATCCGAAATTCTAACACACCGGTAAACCGCAGATGCCTGAATTATCAATAGGGCATTTTAGTGAAGTCCAGTATTCTTCCCATGTTCCTTCTCTTTTCGGGATACCTGATGGCGTAAAAAACCCTTACATAATACGAAAGCAGGCCTTTAAGCTCTTTTCTCTTTACGAGGTGCTGGATCTTATCTGTTTCGTAGAGTTTGTTGGTGGTGATAATATCACGGTCGACACTAAAACCGCCTCCCAGAACAACCCGGGGGCCGGCAAATTCTACCAGGGCACCTTCTTCCCCGATGATGACGTCACCCTGGGTTACATAGCTTGCGTATGCACCTCCCGTTGTCGGGCCGGTGATAACTGAGAGGTAAAGGATACCTTCGTTCTTGAGGTCGAGCAGGGCCATGTTCATCTTTGCCATCTGCGCCAGCGACATGGGGCCTTCATTCATTCGGGCACCCCCTGATGAGCATACCGATATCAATGGTTGTTTATGCTCTACGGCATAATCGACCGCACGCTTGAACTTTTCCCCGAAGACCGCCCCGAAAGAGCCGCCAAAGAAACGCAGGTCGGAAATCACCAACACTATGTCTTTGCCTTTGATCCTGGCTGTACCCGTGACCACCGCTTCCTTGGAAAAGGATTTCTCTTTGGTCTTGTCAAGGCTGTCTTTATAGCTGCCGATATTATAAAAGTCGCCGTTCAGCATCTTTTTAAAAGAAAGGTCGCCTTCGATCTCCTTGAAAGTGTTTCTGTCGCACATCTTCTCGATGTGTTCCTCAACGCTCAGGTATTCGCCCTTACCGCACTTGGGGCATGCGTAAAAGTTGTCGTCATATTCCTGTTTGGAGATAAAGCCGCATCCTCCGGCTACCCTGAAAATGTTCTTATCCGGGTCCCATTGCTTTTCGCAGTTCACCAGCTCAGTATCTTCGATCCCTTCCTTCTCAAGGTGTGCCTTGATCAGGTGCATGATCTCGAAGTTCTCCTGCTCGACATTGATCGTCTTTACTTTCTCGGGAAATTTTCTTTTAGTCCTTCTTTTTGCCAGTTTGTCGAGATCGTCCATGAACACTCCAAAGTGCAATACTTTTTCACGTCGTTTGGCCTTGAGCTTTTTAATGGTAGAGGGCTTGAATGACTTTTCACCCCTGCGGGATTTCGACATCCATTCGTTGAGCGTCTTCACGAGCGACTTCTTAATGACGCCGCAGGTATATTCATAGTCGTTATGGGCTCCTTTGGCAGGTTCAGGAAGCACTTCATCCACCATCCCGATCTGCTTCAGGTGTTCCACGCCGGGGCGCAGGATGTTAAGTGCATCCGGCAATACTTGTTCTATGTCTTCTCCTGCGGTCAGCCTGCGGTGGAAGATGATCCTGCAGCAGCTTTCAGGTGCTATCACGGAGTAGATGGCATTTTCGAGCATGAAGGCTTTGTCGGCCACCTGCATTGCCAGGGCGCCGCCACTGCCACCTTCACCGATCACATAGCTCACGGTGGGGGTGTTGGCATCACAGAACCTGCTGATAGAATCGGAGATGAGGAAAGATTGCCCCCCCATTTCAGATTCCATGCTCGGGTCTCCGCCATAAGTATCTATTATGGACACCACCGGTATCCTGTTTTTTTCTGCTTGCGACAGCATTTCCAGTCCAAAGCCGAAGCCTTCGGGTTTCACCATGCCGGTGGCCTTGCTTTTCTTTCCTTTGCGGGGCTTTTCCTGTCCCAGGATGATGCAGTTGATCCCGTTTACAGAGCCTGTGGCAGCGATCAGTGAAGGATCCGGTGAGCCGTAGTAAATGAGGTTGTCAAATACCCCTTCGATCACATCCGAGCTACGGATGCGCTTAGGGTGTCTGACGAGATCGTATCTCTCTTTGTAGCTTAGCTGTGGAGAATGGTCAGTTTTTCTAGGCATGAGCAAACATTTAGTTCTTCAGTTTGACGAATTTGAGGTCATAAAGGTAAAAAACTTTAAATATGTTTGAAAAATTTCTCATAGCTCCACTATTTTAAGTTTCAGCCATTGATCAGGCAGATCATTTGGATACAATTATAAATTTTAAATTTTTAATGTTAAATTAAATATCCATTATTTTACAGCCCACAGCCTACAGCCCACTCCTAACGAATAACCACAAGCTTCTTAGTCATGCTTTATCTCTGAACCAGCAATTTCTGCCGTATTATTTTATTATCGATAACACATTCGATGATATACATCCCAGATTTCAACCCCGACACATCAAACACATTGTTGGATGGTCTTTGTTCCAATACACATTGACCAGTGAAATTGTATACTTGTATTTCATCGATGGTTTTGTTATCGGATTTGATGGTGAGTATGTTAGTGGCGGGGTTGGGGAACAAATTTAACTGATATAGTTTCATTTCGTCTATCCCTATTAGGAATCCTCCACAATGTGCAGAATCATTGTAATTTGATTCTAAATAAGTAGAGTTGTAAACTGCCGTTACGTGAATCCAAAAATCACCGAAGTTGTATATTACAAAATCTTCCCCACAATTTCCGCCATATTCTTCGTGGTTAAGAATGGTTTCTGTTTGAAATCTATACAACTCATTATTTCGATAGACATTATATCCCATTAAAGTATCCTGTGAAATATTAGGAGGTTCCCAGTTAAGATTGAAATAATTATTTGGACATACATACCAATGCTCCCAATTTAAATTATTGATGGGGTTCAGCTGACCAAATGATTGTAAAATAATGGTAATGCTAACTATGAGTGTGAGAGTTGCTTTTTTCATGGCTCCACTGTTTTTAGGTTAATTGCTTTTGATTAAGCAGAGCTTTTGATTAGAGAGGTTCTCCGATTGGTGGTGCTAATATACGAAATTTGAGGGGGATAATCAAATATGGGGTGTTTGGGTGCAGGTCTGAATTTGGGTGGTAATATTGCTTATAGTGTCCATACTTATAAGCCCTGTAAATAAAATTTGTCATTCTGAAGAGCGAAGCGATGAAGAACCCGTTTGCACAGGCACCAGTGTTTGCAAATAGTTTTTAAAATAGCACAAACACCAGGCAATATTACCTGCTGGCATGCCTTTGACACATGCAATGTTTTTCGTGTTTTAATGCGAAATAATCAGGCACACATTGCGAGCGAGCAATAGCCGTGACTAGCGTTTTAATATATTGACTATTAGGATGTATTTTTGTATCTTTAGAGTTATCTAATTTAAGCTCACGCCCAAAACTTCAAACCATTAAAAAAAAATCATGAAAAAGCTGGCCCCAATTATCCTTGCCTTGCTGTTTCTCTGCCAGGCAGAGCTATCATCTCAGTCCTGCCTGCCAGAGGGGATTACTTTTTCGACGCAAGCTCAGATTGACGATTTTCAGATAAACTATCCGGGTTGCACGCAAATAGAAGGATTTGTATTCATCGCAGGGAATGAAAATATCACCAATTTGAACGAATTAAATGTTATAGAATCTATCGATGGAGATCTTACATTCCGTAATGCTAATGCGCTACCCAATTTGATGGGATTGAATAATCTGACCTCAATAGGTGGAAATCTATTGATCAGAGATAATGACAGTCTTGTCAGCTTATCAGGGCTTGAAAGCTTGATTTCTATTCAGGGAGATTTAGAAATTGGAGTAGATGATTGGCCATCTCTCGGTAGCAATCCTTTGCTAATTAGTCTATCAGGATTGTCAAATTTAAATTCAATAGGGGGGGGCTTTGGAATTGTAGCGAATTACTCCCTGACAAATTTCGATGGTTTGACCAATCTTAAAAACATTGGCGGAAGCCTCGAGATTCAGTATAACTCCTCATTGATAGATTTTTCTGGCATGGATAGCCTGAGTTTCATTGGAAATTCCTTAATGGTTTATGACAATTATTCTCTTGTTGATTTTTCAGGACTGAAATCATTAACTTCAATCAATGGAAATGTAATTATTGGTGGATGTGAACTTTGGAAATTTTCACCGTGGGGTAATCCCTCATTGACAAGCTTATCGGGACTGGACAGTGTTTCCAGTATTGCGGGAAACCTTCATATCTGTGCTAATAATGATCTTATAAACCTAAGCGGATTGGATAACTTGACATCTATTGGGGGTGACCTTGAAATTCATCTTAATGATGCCCTTGCCAGTTTAACAGGACTTGAAACCTTAACTTCTATTGGGGGGTCTATAAGAATTGGATATTTTCAGGAATATTATGGGGCTCCTTGTGGTAACAATTCCCTCACCATTTTATCGGGTTTGGAGGGCGTAACTTCCATTGCTGGATCTCTTCGTGTTGAAGAAAACCAAGCACTGACAAGTTTGTCAGGACTGGAAAATATAGATGCTGGATCTATTTCCTATTTGCGATTAACTAATAATCCTTCATTAGGGACTTGCGAGGTTTATAGTGTATGTGATTACCTGTCTTCTCATACTGCCATGATCTCGTTTAATGCTTCTGGCTGCAACAGCGAGGAAGAAATTGAAGCGAGATGTGAAGGATTCCAATCCTGCCTGCCTGATGGCATCACTTTTTCGACTCAGGCTCAGATAGACAGTTTTCAAATCAATTATCCCGGGTGCACGGAAATAGAGGGGGTTGTACATATTGAAGGAAGTGATATCACCGACCTCTCCGGCTTGAACAGTATCATGAGTATCGGAGACCATTTGATCATTAAAGGAAATGACTCCCTTGCTTCTCTATCCGGCTTAGAGAACCTTAAGCATATTGATGGATTTTTGGTGATCGGATCGAATGATGTGCCAGGTGGTGGGCCAAATCCCATGCTAACTGATTTGACTGGCCTGGAAAACCTGGAGCAAATTGGGGGAGGCCTATCTGTTTGTAGAAACAATGCGCTGATCAATTTTACCGGCCTGGAGAATTTAAGCAGCATGGGGGATAGGTTTTATTGTGCGCAAAATGCAAGCCTTCTTAATTTTATAGGACTGGAAGGGCTTGACTCCATCGGCACCGATCTCATGGTGGGGGGAAATCCATCCCTCCAGGACTTCACAGGTCTAGAAGGTCTTAGCCGGATCAATGGAT
Source organism: Bacteroidales bacterium (assembly GCA_023145125.1). GTDB lineage: Bacteria > Bacteroidota > Bacteroidia > Bacteroidales > B18-G4 > B18-G4. Next base: position 5,187 of record JAGLEK010000473.1, read on the forward strand.
CATTGCAGCTTGGCGATTGTTATGTGGGTCTTGGTTTGGTGCTTGGAGGGAATGGACAGGCCAGTTTTGTGGGGCTACATAATATTGAGTATGTTGGCGGTGACTTGGATATATGCAAAACCGAACGAACCCATATTAGTGGACTGGAAAAGCTGAGCTATGTCGGGGGCACGGTATCTATTCACCTTAACTACAATTTAGAAAGCTTGTCAGGCCTGGATTCTATAAAGTATATTGGCAATGGAATTGAAATCGGATGGTATAACGATTATAATGGTTCTTTTTGCGGAAATCCGGAACTTACCAGTATTGAAGCTTTGAAGGGTATTACCTCAGTAGGAGGTGGAGCTATTTCCATTGAGCGGAATCCTAAGCTACCGAGTTTATCAGGTTTGGATAATATTGATCCTTCTTCCATCGGAAGTATTTATATCTGGGATCAGAATACCTATTCGTTACATGGCCACTTAACTGATTGTTCAGTGAAAAGTATCTGTGAATATCTGAAATTGCCTGGAGCCAATGCTGTTTTTGGCCTAAATGCAAGTTATGATCAGGGTTGCAATAGCATGGAAGAAGTGGAACAAAATTGTGAGAATTTTGGAATACAAGACCAGGAATCCATTCTGGCTGTAAATATTTTCCCTAACCCGGCCTCCGGAAAAGTAACTATTTCTGTCCCCGAAGGGGTGGAACTGTATTCTGTCAGAATATACAGTCATTTAGGGATAGACAAAAGACGAATTGATAAGCACGAAGAATATGTTGATATTTCTGATCTTCCTCAGGGCTTGTATATAATGGAGATTATCACTGATTCGGGAAGAGAACGGAGAAAATTGATTGTGTATTGATTCTTTTCTTCTGCCGGGCAATCAGTATAAAAGGGGTGAGACAGAACAAATTTTGCAAAAAGTTATATAATTTTTGCAGAATAGAAATTTTGATGTATTTTTGCAGTCCCAATTTTGGGAAAGTTCTTTATAAATTTTGGACTGGTAGTTCAGTTTG
>JAGLEK010000474.1 GCA_023145125.1 Bacteroidales bacterium
CCTTCATCATTCTAAAATCACATTCTAAATACAGAATTGCAAACACAGAATTGTAAATAATGGACGATTCTGTATTCGGTGTGTCCGCTGCTGCAATGTGGGGAGCCTAGAACATTACATTCCATAAAATTCAGGAAAAGGATCTTTCTTCCGGGTCCTTTTTTTATTCCCCGGTAAAGACAGGTTTGCGCTTTTCAAAAAACGCCTGAAGGCCCTCCTGGTAATCATTGCTGCTATAGGCTTTTTGCCTGAGCTCATCGATCTTTTCGTAAAATTCAGAATTGATAGGCTTGGCAGCACCCATAATATTCAGCTGCTCTTTGATAACAGCAATGCTCAGGGGCGAATTAGAGGCAATCACGGCGGCCATTTCATACGTAAAAGCTTCCAGCTTATCAGCATCGACAAGGTGGTTCAGGATCCCCAGGTTTTCAGCCTTTTCGGCAGAGACAGGCCTGGCAGTGAAAAACATTTCTTTGGCAATGTTAAGTTCTACCATGTTGAGAAAATGAACGATGCCGGTGGTATTGTATGGCACACCGATCTTGGCCGGGGTGATCGCAAAACTGGTGTTTTTAGTCCCTATGAGAATATCGCAGACAAATGACAGGTCGCAACCGCCTCCCCATACACTGCCATCGATCATTGCAATTACGGGTGCCGGAAACTTCTGGATACGCCGCATGATCTTTTCCAGCGGATGATGGTAAAAGATCGGATCATTACCGGGTTCAGGCAATTCCGCAATATTCAGCCCGGCACTCCAGACTTTAGCCCCCTGGTTGGCACGCAGGATAACCACTCTTACCTTCTCTGCACCCATCTTGTCCAGTACATCGATAAATTCATTCATCAGTGCAGTGCTCAGCGAATTGCGCTTTTCATCATTATTGAAACATATAGTTCCGATAGAATCCTTTACTTCTGTTTTGATCAGGCTCATAACAATTGATATTTAGGCTAAAATAAGAAAAACCATAATCTTTTCTATTTTTGCCGTATCAAATACCGGCTCACAAATGAAAAAAGCAGAAAAAACAAAATACATGTTACAGTCTCTGGTCTCAGGGGCAATATTCGAAGACAGCGGATGGATACTCGACCCTCCGGGAGAAACAGCGCCGGGCTTCGTCAGGGCGCTATACGAAAACAGGCAATTACAACTGAAAGGCAATGAATATGGCTTTTATACTTTTGCCGACTGGCTTCCGGTAAACCGCATGCTCCGGGGCTCTAGCCCACCGGTAACATATAAAAGCTCAGGGCTCGCAAATAGCCTGGGACTGAAAAACCTCTACATCACCTTCAGTGGGTATTGGCCGGAAAAAGGTGCCTTGATGGGTACCTGCTCATTCAAGGAAACTGAAGCCTATTCTGTGTGCGGACGCCTGGATCCGGCACAGGAAAAGATCCT
>JAGLEK010000475.1 GCA_023145125.1 Bacteroidales bacterium
CACCTACGCTAAAGCTTCGGTGCACAAAGTAACCAGTAACAAGAGACAAAAAAAATATTAATTAATTAATCAACTAATCAAAAATAACAAGCACTATGACAAACAAAATCACCAGTTTGATGGAATATTTCCAGAAATACCAGGAAAGCGTTGACAATCCTGAAGGCTTCTGGGCAAATATTGCCGATGACTATATCTGGAGAAAAAAATGGGATAAAGTTCTCGAATGGAACTTTACCGAACCAAATGTGAACTGGTTCGTGAACGGTAAGCTGAACATCACTGAAAACATTTTCGAAAGGAACCTTCCACACCGGAAAGACCAGACCGCAATACTGTGGGAACCCAATGATCCTAAAGAAGAAGCAATTTCTATCACCTACGGTGAACTTTACGAAAAAGTCAGTCAGTTTGCCAATGCCATGAAGAATCTTGGCGTTAAGAAAGGCGACCGTGTGTCTCTTTATCTTCCCATGATCATCGAGCTTCCTATTGCCATGCTTGCATGTGCAAGGATCGGAGCCATCCATTCCATCGTATTTGCAGGATTCTCAGCCAATGCACTTGCCGACCGTATCAATGACTCACTCTGTAACCTTGTGATCACATCTGATGGCGGTTACCGTGGAACCAAGAGCATTCCGCTGAAAAGCATCGTAGACGAGGCTGTAGAAAAATGCACTTCAGTCGACAATGTGATCGTTTTCAAACGCACAGGTGAAGATATCAACTGGGTTGAAGGCAGGGATGTCTGGTGGCATGATGCCATTGAAGGCATGGACACAGTTTGTGAAGCAGAAGAAATGGATGCGGAAGACACCCTTTTCATTCTCTATACATCAGGTTCAACAGGAAAACCAAAAGGTGTACTGCATACTGTAGCCGGTTATATGATATTTGCCGAATACACTTTCAAAAATGTATTCCAGTATGAGGAAGGTGACATCTACTGGTGTACAGCCGACATCGGCTGGGTTACAGGCCATTCATACATTGTTTACGGGCCACTGCTGACAGGCGCTGTTTCCGTTATGTTTGAAGGTGTTCCCACATGGCCTGATGCAGGCAGATTCTGGGAAGTGGTAGCAAAACACAAAGTAAACCAGTTCTACACTGCTCCTACTGCAATCCGTGCCCTCATCGCCCAGGGCAACGAATTCGTTACCAAACATGACAGAAGCTCATTAAAAGTGCTGGGTACTGTTGGAGAACCTATCAATGAGGAAGCATGGCGCTGGTATCATGACCTTGTTGGTGAAGGAAGATGCCCCATTGTTGACACCTGGTGGCAGACCGAAACCGGTGGTATCATGATAACACCTCTGGCAGGGATCACTCCTACCAAACCATCATTTGCCACTTTGCCTCTTCCCGGTGTTCAGCCTATCCTGGTCGACCCTGAAGGCAAAGAACTTAAAGGCAATGGTGTTGAAGGAAACCTTTGCATTAAATTCCCATGGCCTGGCATGCTCAGATCCCTTTATGGTGCTCATGATCGTTGCTATCAGACTTACTTCTCCTCCTATAAAGACCTTTATTTCACAGGTGACGGTGCGAAACGTGATGAAGAGGGCTATTACAGAATCATAGGCCGTGTTGATGACGTGATCAACGTATCAGGCCACAGGATCGGTACCGCTGAGGTGGAAGATGCCATCAACCAGCATCCAAAAGTTATTGAATCAGCTGTTGTTGGTTACCCACACGAAATCAAAGGAGCCGGTATCTATGCATATGTGATCTGCGATACGCTCTCAGAAGATGAAGCACAGAACATCGAGACAGAGATACGCGCTACCGTAACTAAATATATCGGGCCTATTGCTAAACCTGATATGATCCAGATCGTGACCGGACTTCCAAAAACCCGTTCAGGTAAGATCATGAGGAGGATACTCCGTAAGATCGGTGAAGGTGATGCCACCAACCTTGGTGACACATCTACACTTCTTGATCCTGGTGTTGTTGAAGACATCATTTCCGGAGCCAAGGTAGAAGTTAAACGTTAATTCTTCATTCAATATTAAGGGCATTCCGGATTCAGTCGTGTTTCCGGAGTGCCTTTTTAAAAACCAAATAATATGGAAAACAAGAAAGTTATGAATCGCTGGCTGGTCGTTGTCGGGGCAATCCTGATACAGCTGGCCCTCGGTGCTATCTATGCCTGGTCGGTATTTACACCAAAGCTTACTGCCGCTGATGGAGCATACCAGTTCTCAGCAGGAGAAGCTGCATGGGTATTCTCAGCCGGGCTCTTCTTCTTTGCCCTGGTTATGATATGGGCCGGAAGAAAGCTGAACAGCATAGGGCCTCAAAAGCTTGCTATCGCAGGTGGGATCGTGCTGGGCCTTGGATATGTCCTTGCAGGATTTTTTGGTGACAGTTTTATCACCCAATTAATTTTCATCGGGATCATCGGTGGTTCCGGTATTGGTCTTGCTTATGTGGTTCCAATTGCCGTTGGTGTAAAATGGTTTCCCGATAAAAAGGGTATGCTTACCGGGCTTGCTGTTGCCGGATTTGGCTTTGGTGCTACGATCTGGGTAAAATGGGCCGGCTCCTGGGGTGGCGGACTGCTCAACACCTTGGAAATCGCAGGCCTTGACGGCCTCAGAAGCGTATATCTTCTTTATGGTATCATTTTCGCTGTGATGGTGATCATCGGCAGCCTTGTCATGAAGGATCCACCGGAAGGCTGGTTACCTAAGGGGTACACACCTCCGCAACCTTCCGATACAGGTGCATCGGGTGTGGTCAATTTTGACTCTCACGAGATGACCAAAACACCTCAATACTACATGATATTCGTCACATTCGTATTTTCTGCACTGGCAGGCCTGATGGTAATCTATTGCATTAAACTTTTTGGTATCGATGCCCTCACCTTTAATAAGCTGGGAACCCTTGATCCCGGTGCTGAAGGTTTCGCAGATACTTTCGCGTGGGCAAGTGCCACAGCAGGCACCGCCATGGCGGTATATGCAATTCTTAACGGACTTGGCAGGATCGTCTGGGGAATGGTTTCCGACTACATCGGAAGAAGGACTTCGCTCATACTTATGACCCTTTTGCAGGGGATTATCATGCTTGCATTCTTCTATCTTGGTGGAACTGCATGGGGACTGATCATCGCAGCTGCGATCATTGGTTTCAACTTCGGTGGCAACTTTGCCCTCTTCCCAGCCATCACAGCTGATTTCTTCGGCAACAAAACTGTTGGCAGGAATTATGGTTTGGTATTCTTCGCCTATGGTATCGCAGGCATACTCGGCCCACAGATCGCCGGCTACTTTAAGGATGCCGCCAAAGGAGCTTCTGATCCATCAGCATGGCTTACACCCTTCATTATCGCAGGAGTAGCCTGTCTGCTTGGCACAGTGATCATGTTACTGACCAAAGCACCCAAGAAAGCTTAATTACTTTTTAAACAATATAAAAAACCCGCACTGTTTCAGTAGCGGGTTTTTTTATTGTATTAAATACATGTTAATAATTTCACAGCATAAGGAATTGCACTACCTTTGCACAACCTTATGAAAAAGGCATTACATACCTGTTATTATTAAAATTTTTAAGACATGTCTATCAGAACCCTCGACAGCATCTTCAAGCCAAAGAGAATCGCATTGATCGGAGTATCAAACAATCCTGATTCAGTTGCAGGGATCGCACTTAAGAACCTTGTTAGTGGTGGTTTCCAGGGAGTTGTTTATCCCATCAATCCAAAATATGAAGCAGTGATGGGCATCACCTGCTACCCCGACGTCAAGAGTGTTCCAAAAACCCCCGATCTGGTGGTTATCGCAACCTCCGGACATCGTGTGCCGGGCTTGATCAGGGAATGTGGCGAGGCAGGGGTGCTTGGCATCATTATCATGTCGGCAGGCTTTAAAGAATCCGGTGAAGAAGGACGTAAGCTGGAAGATGAGGTGAAGGCTGAAGTGGCAAAATATGAGGGCATGCGTGTGATCGGGCCAAACTGCCTCGGAATTATCGTTCCCGGCTATAAGATGAACGTCAGCTTTGCCGCCTCCATGCCTAAAAAAGGGAATGTTGCCTTTATTTCTCAATCGGGAGCCTTATGCACCTCAGCCCTCGACTGGGCCATTGAACAAAACATTGGATTCTCCTATTTCGTATCCATTGGGAACACCATGGATGTTGGCTTTGGCGACCTGATAGACTATTTTGGTAAGGATCCCAATACAAAATCCATCGTGCTTTATGTTGAAAGTATAACATTCGCCCGCGAATTTATGACCGCTGCCCGTGCTTTTGCGCGCAAAAAACCTATCATTGTATATAAAGCCGGACGCTATCCTGAATCAGCTGCGGCAGCAGCTTCGCATACCGGTGCCATGGCATCTGAAGACAATATCTACGATGCCGTTTTTCAACGTGCAGGTATTGCAAGGGTATATGATATCGGCGACATTTTTAATTTTACCGACCTCATCTCCAGAAGAAACATCCCCAAAGGCTCAAACCTGGCTATCGTAACCAATGCAGGGGGACCCGGGGTGATGGCCACAGATATGCTGATCTCAAAGGGAGGAAAGCTCACGAAGCTTTCTGATGATACCATGGAAAAGCTAAATGAAGTATTGCCCCCATTCTGGTCGCACGGCAACCCCGTTGATGTGATCGGGGATGCACCACCTGAGAGGTTTGCCAAGGCTACGGAAATAGTCATGCAAGATGAAAATGTTGACGCCATACTTGTAATCCTTACACCCCAGGCAATGACGGCTCCAACCAAGACTGCAGAAGTCATTGTAAAAATCTCTGAAAAACATTCCAAGCCGATCATGGCGGCATGGCTGGGAGGACAAAGCATGAAAGACGGGATGCAGGTATTTATGAACAATGGCATCTCTGTTTACCGAACCCCTGAAGCAGCAATCAGGGCCTTTATGACCCTGGCAAACTATTCAAGGAACCTGAACATCCTGTTTGAAACGCCAAGGGATGTTCCTCTTTCATTTAAACTTGACAGGAAAAAGGTAAGGAAAGAATTTACTAGCAAGCACTTCACTAAAGATCTGATCCTTTCGGAAGATGTTTCCAAGGTGCTTATCGATGCATATGGCATTAATACCACCAGGCCTCAGCCTGCCTATTCAGCACTGCAGGCCGCCGACATCGCCAATAAGATCGGATATCCTGTCGTACTTAAGATATTATCGCCCGATATCACCCATAAATCGGATGTTGGAGGTGTTGTCCTTAACATAAAAGATGAGAACACCGTTTGGATGACCTTTAAGAATATGACTGAAAGCATCAAGCAAAAGATGCCGGACGCTAAGGTTGAAGGGGTAACGGTACAGCCGATGTTCAATGCCAAGGATGCAGTTGAGCTTATTCTCGGTATCAAGAAAGATCCCGTATTCGGCACATGTATGATGATTGGAATGGGAGGAACAGCAGCTGAGCTGTTTAAAGATAAATCACTTGGTTTCCCGCCTTTGAATGAAAGGCTGGCCAGGAGGATGCTGGAAAACCTGAAGATATACCCCCTCCTGAAAGGGTACAGGGGGAGCACACCAAAAAATATAGACAAGCTGATCGAGATCATGATCAGGATGTCATACCTGGCAGCAGATTATCCGGAAATTGCAGAGCTGGATATCAACCCCTTGCTTGTGACACCTGATGATGCGATCGCACTTGATGCACGCATTGTAATGGATAAAGAGGCTGTCGGTAAAAAACTACCGGAGTTCTCACATCTGTTGCTGCATCCTTATCCGCACAAGCTCATTAAAAAATCAAAGCTTAACGATGGCACATCTATCATAATGCGCCCAATCAAACCCGAAGATGAACATCTGTGGCTCGAACTGCTGGGAAGCTGTTCCAAAGAAGCTATTTATTCACGCTTCCGTTATAATTTCCACTTTGACTCACATGAAGTTGCAACACAGTTCTGCTATATCGATTATGCCAGGGAAATCGGGATCGTGACTGAAGTGGAAGTGAAAGGTGAAAAGAAGCTGATTGCCGTTGGACGTTTGATCTCTGATCCTGACCTTACATCAGTTGAATATGCTATCCTGATCACCGATGCTTATCAGAAAAAAGAACTGGGGACCATTCTCACCACCTATTGCGAGGATATTGCCAGAAAGTGGAATATGAAACGCATCTTTGCAGAAACCACCAAGGACAACAAGGCAATGATTGCTGTATTTAAAAAGCTGGGCTTTGTGGTCACCTACAACGAAGACACTACTGTTAGTGTTGCCAAGGAGCTTGGGAAGGGAAATAAGAACTGAGTGCCGAGTGCCGAGTGATGAGTGATGGGTGCCGATGGTGGAGTTATTGGATAAATCCTATTTATCTACCTTTTCACAGAGACGATTAAATATCTCGTCGATCGTTCCTACGCCATGAACACTTTTCATCTTGCCCTGCCCGTCATAATGAGCCATCAGGGGCTTGGTCTGGCTGTGATACACATTCAGCCTGTTGGATATCACCTCTTCAGTGTCGTCTTTTCTACCTTCGACCTGTGCACGATTAAGCAAGCGCTCCATAAGTTCATCGTCGTGGACATCCAGAGCAAGGACAACATTTACGCCACCATTCAATTCCGTCAGCAATACTTCCAGGTCGCGGGCCTGCTGTATAGTCCTTGGATATCCATCCAGAAGGAAGCCTTCGGTGCCGGGGTGCTTTTGCATGGCAGATCTCAGAAGGTCGACAAGCAAGTCATCTGAAACAAGCTCTCCATTTTCAATAATACTCTGAACACGAAGGCCCAGCGGTGATTTCGCTTTGATCTCAGAGCGAAAAATGTCGCCGGTGGAGATGTGTGTAAGGCCATATTTCTCTGCAAGTTTTATACTCTGTGTGCCTTTGCCTGATCCCGGGGGGCCGAAAATGATAATGTTATACATTGGTTGAATTGGTTATATTGTTAAATGGTTAAATGGCTAAATGGTTAAATGGCTACTGGACAACACCAAACTTTAGCTCACTCCAAACTTTAGTTCACTTTAGGCACTTGATACTGGTTGATTTGATTGAGTGCAAAAGTAAGAATTTTCAACTGACGGTGGAAACCAAATATTAATTAAATTTGCTTTCACCTGAATTGATATGCAGTTTAACCGGCCCGATAGCACAAAACAAATAAATGTGGAGTTTTCTGTCACTGATTCCACAGCTATGGTTTTGGCTGACAGTATGCCGGCAGATACTGAAATTGAAGCCTTTAAGTCGCTTTTTAAAACTGAAGTAAAAGTTACGCCACTTAAGGAGGAGCCACTGCCGGAGCAGGTACATCCGGTTTGGGTTCCCATGATACTGCTTGTATGTTTTATCCTCCTGGCATGGGGCAGGCTGTTTTTCAGAAGACGGCTTGACATGATCTTCAGAGCCGTTTTTGCGAAGAACTATGCCAATCAGCTGATCAGGGAAGGAGATATTTTCAACGAACGAATAGGCCTTATCCTCTTTTTTAATTACATCAATATGATGGCACTGTTTGTTTACCTTTCGCTGCCATTACTGAATATCAATGTGCCGGACTTTCCGCCCTTCATCCTGTACCTGATACTGGCCGGTTCCTTCCTGGGTTTATGGGCTTTTAAAGTCATTTTTGTAAGGCTGCTTTCAGTCCTTTTCAATACGCTTGAGTATTCACGGGACCTGCTGGCCAACCTGTACATTTATAATTTATTTGCGGGGATCATCATGCTACCTGCCATTGCATGCATGGCATATGCAGATGCAGAGCTGTTCTTTTACATAATCCTGGCAATCATACCCTTAGTATATCTTCTAAGAATAATACGGGCTGCTGCCATAGGATTTACAGTCATAAAATTTTCCGTATTTCATTTATTATTGTATCTTTGCACCCTCGAAATTTTACCATTGATCGTTCTGGCTAAAATATTGATGTGAAACATGATCCTATAAAATTATAGGACTGGGAATTGAAAGAATTGTTCGTTTCATTAAAATTAGGTGCAACAGTGAAAATAAAAAACATACTTGTATCACAACCCGAACCTGCTGATCTGGAAAAATCTCCATACGGAGAGCTTGCCAAAAACTTCAACCTGAATATAGACTTCAACAAATTTATCAAGATCGAAGGTGTATGTTCAAAAGAATTCCGGCAAAACCGCCTGCAGCTTTTAGACTTTACTGCCATTATCTTTACCAGCAGGAACTCTGTTGATCATTTCTTCCGGCTTGCCAAAGATTTAAGGGCAGAGATACCCGACACCATGAAGTATTTCTGTATTTCAGAATCAACAGCTTTTTATTTGCAGAAATATGTTCAATATCGCAAACGCAAGATCTTTCACGGGAAGCAAAGCTTTGAACAGCTGATGGAACTCATCAAAAAGCATAAAGATGAGAAATATCTCCTGCCGTGTTCTGATATTCATAAAGCAAGCATGACCAAAATGCTTGATGAGCAAAAGATCGATTATGAGAAAGCTGTTTTTTACAAAACACTGGCCAGCGATCTTTCCCATCTTGATATTAAGGACTATGACATGCTGATCTTTTTCAGCCCGTCAGGTGTTAAATCACTTGTGAAGAATTTCCCGGAGTTTAAGCAAAACTCTACTCTCATCGCTGCTTTTGGGCCTACAACCGGCAAGGCGGTAAATGAAGCAGGACTTAAGCTAAACATTTCTGCTCCCACCAAAACAGCTCCATCCATGACCATGGCCATTGAGCAATATATTCATAAAATGAACAAAAAGTAGGTAGTGGGAGTTTACAAAATATAAATCAAATCATCAAAAGGGGGGTAGTTGCACTTATCCCCTTTTTCATGCAAAAAAGATTTATTCACATTAAATAAAGTATTAGCTCCGGGCAACCATTAAGGATATGAGGCAAACTTTCAGGAAAGAAGAGCGATTAAAAAGCGGCAGGGTGATCAAAATGCTTTTTTCCCACGGGAATACTTTCTTGATTCATCCTTTCAGGGTTAACTGGGTAAGCAGTGCAGGAGAAAGTAAATATCCGGCACGTGTCCTTGTTGGCGTTTCGAAGAAAAATATTAAAAAGGCAAGCGAACGCAATCACTTGAAAAGGCTCTGCAGGGAAGCCTACAGGAAAAATAAATACCTGCTCTACGATTACCTGGAGGGTCGCAATGTTAACTGTGATTTCTCGATGATATATATCGGCAGGTCCAAACCCGATTATACAACAGTCGAAAAGAAAATAATCCTGCTCCTGGAACGTTTAATATCAGAATTGGATTTACAACCGGCAGAAAATAAAATATTATGAGATCAATGACTTTTTTCAGATACCTCTTTCTCCTCATATTTGTGTTCAGTGCATTTACAATAAGCAGCAGGGGACAAAACGAAAACAACTTTGAAATTTCCAAGAACCTTGAAATATTCATCTCCCTGTACAATGAGCTCAATAAGAACTATGTAGATGAGATCAATCCCGGAGAGCTTATGGTCACAGGTATTGAATCTATGCTCAATACACTGGATCCTTACACTGTCTATATCCCTGAATCACAGATAGAAGATTACCGGATGATCACTACCGGTCAGTATGGCGGCATCGGCTCCCTTATTCATAAGAATGGCGCTTATGTGGTAATTTCCGAGCCCTACGAAGGATATCCGGCTCATAAAACCGGGCTGCTTGCAGGCGACCGTGTACTTTATATCAATGGTGAAGATATGCTGGATAAGCCTTCTGATGAAGTAAGTAAATTCCTTAAAGGCCAGCCCGGAACCAGTGTGAATATCATCGTTGAAAGAGATGGAGAAGCTGAGCCCCTCAGCTTTGAGGTTAATCGGGAAAACATTACCATCAAAGACATCCCTTATTACGGTATGTTGAATGAAGATATAGGATATATTAAGCTTACAGGGTTTACACAGCAGGCAGGCAATGCGGTAAAAGAAGCCCTTGTAGGCCTCAAAAACGAGTATGACCCAAAAGGAATTATCCTTGACCTGAGAAACAATGGTGGAGGATTGCTTGCTGAAGCGGTAAACGTCACTAACATTTTTGTTGAAAAGGGCCGCCTGGTAGTAAGCACAAAAGGAAAAGTCAAAAGCAGGAACCAGGATCATCACACCCGCTTCAACAGCATCGATACAAAGATCCCCCTGGTTGTGCTGGTAAATGCCCACAGTGCATCTGCTTCAGAGATCGTGGCCGGAGCCATACAGGACATGGACCGCGGTGTTGTTCTGGGACAACGCTCCTTTGGCAAAGGTCTTGTTCAGAATGTAATACCCCTGAGCTATAACTCACAGGTGAAGGTTACCGTTGCAAAGTATTATATCCCTTCGGGGAGATGCATACAGGCCATCGACTATTCCATGAAAGATGATGATGGCCACTTCACCAAGATACCAGATTCACTGGTTAATGAGTTTAGCACCCAAAACGGACGGCCTGTCTTCGATGGTGGTGGCATCGAACCCGATATCTGCATGCAGCCCCGAAAATACAGCCAGATACTTACAAGCCTGTTCACCAAGTTCCTCATATTTGATTATGCAACCAAGTATGTTATGGCACATCCTGAAATTGATTCCCCGGAGGAGTTTCAGATTGATGATGAAATGTATAACGATTTCATCACTTTCCTTAGCGATAAGGATTATGACTATACTACCGCGGCTGAGCGTAGTTTGAAGGCATTAAAAGAATCTGCAGTTGATGAAGGCTATTATGATGCCGTCAAGGAGCAATACGAAGCCCTGAAAGTCGCTATCATGCACAGCAAGGAGGAAGATCTCCTCACCTACCGGGATGAGATCAGCGAAATATTGAAAATGGAGATCGTAACACGCTATTACTATCAGGAAGGCAAGATCAGGGCTTCCCTCAGCAGCGACCCCGATATTAATCGTGCCATCCGGATACTGGAAGAACCGGCAACATATCAATCGATTCTTGAAGGCACATATTCAGAAGAAAATGCCTCAGGCAAGGTTCTAAAGGAAAATGGTAAGGGTTGATGTAACAGTTTGATGCATTTTTCTGTATAATACACTGATTATTATAAAGAATGATGACCCAAAAAAGCATTCAAATAGCAGTTGAAGAATATAATTCCATGGCAGACCTGCCGGAGGCGGACCTCGTATTGATGAAATTGGCTGAGGAGGCGTTGAATGCTGCTTATGCAGCTTATTCTCATTACAGGGTCGGTGCTGCTTTACGGCTTTCGAATGGTAAAATACTGACAGGAAACAACCAGGAGAATGCTGCTTATCCCTCCGGCTTGTGTGCAGAAAGGGTTGCCATGTTCTACGCTAAATCTCAATTCCCTGACGAAAATATTGAAGCCATTGCCATAAGCGCCAGGTCTGAGGACTTCACGATCGAGGAGGCGGTCTCCCCCTGCGGAGCATGCCGGCAGGTGATGGCAGAATACCAGATACAGCAAAACAGTCCCATTCGTGTTGTCATGAAAGGTGAGAAAGGGCCGTTGCTGGCTGTAAACTCCATTAAAGCATTACTGCCTCTTATGTTCCATGCTGAAGAATTAAAAAGAAAGGGCTAAGATGGAACTTGTATCCTCTCAAATTTGCAAAACCGGCGATATCGGCATCTATAATAATCTCTTCGGAGGCAAGTTGCTGGCCTGGCTTGATGAAGCAGGAGGGACATACTCTGCTTCCATCTGCTGCACACCATATATGATCACCCTTAAGATGGATGAGGTCGTATTTAAAAAACCTGTAAAGGTGAACGATCATATCCGTATTTATGGCGAAGTAAGCAGAATGGGAAATTCCTCTCTTACGATTAACCTGGAAGCCAGAAGGTTCAACTTTTCATCACATAAGGAGGAACTCGTTTGCTCAACAACCATTACCTTTGTGAGGATTGACGAATACGGGCAGGCAGTGCCGATAGCTGAAGAAATCAGAAACAAATATAAAAATCTCAAAAAATGAAAAAATTAATACTCCCCATTATCATGATCGCCTTTTCACTCATGGCGATGAAAGCCGATAAAGAAGCATATCGCATTTTCGATCAGAAAGGTAAAAAAGCATCCTATGCTAAGCTTTTCCGCCAGGCCATGGAAGCAGATGTGGTACTGTTCGGTGAACTGCATAATAATCCAATTTGCCACTGGCTGCAGCTTGAACTCAGCAAGGACTTGTTCAACGAAAAAGGGGAGCAAGTCGTTTTTGGAGCTGAAATGTTCGAAAGGGACGGGCAACTTATCCTTGATGAATATACCGAAGGAGTGATCAGCACTAAAAACTTTGAATCGCAGGCGCGGCTCTGGCCAAATTATGAAACCGATTATAAGCCATTGGTGGAATTTGCAAAAGAAAACAACATTCCATTTATTGCCACCAATGTACCCAGGCGTTATGCATCCGTCACTTTCAAACAGGGATTCGAAGGCCTGGATGAACTTGGGGAACACGCAAAAATGTTCTTACCTCCCCTGCCGATCCCTTATGACCCGGAATTGCCCGGCTACAAAGCCATGCTCGATATGGGCGGCGGTGGAATGGGCGGCAGGCCTTCCTCAGACAACTTCCCCAAGGCACAGGCTATAAAAGATGCCACCATGGCACATTTTATCCTTGAGAACCTGGCGGAAGGACAGGTATTCATTCACTATCACGGTACTTACCACAGTAATAATTTCGAAGGTATTGTATGGTACCTGAACCAATACAGGCCGGGATTGAACATCATGACGATCGCCAGTACGGAACAAGCATCTGTTGATGGGCTGGAAGAAGAAAATGAAGGGCTGGCGGATTACATACTTGTTATTCCTGAGACGATGACGAAGACGTATTAAACTCCAAAATTCACGCAGTGCTTAGTCACAACCAGATAAAGTTCATACAGTCGCTGAAGCAAATTAAGTTCAGGAAGGAACTTGGACTGTTCGTGGCGGAAGGGCCAAAAATCGTTGAAGAGCTCCCGGGCTCAGATATACAGGTGAAAGCAGTTTATGCGCTGGAGGAATGGCTTGAGGAGAATCAGGGAAAGTTTGAATACATCAAAGCAGAAATAAACCGGGTCACATCAAAAGAGCTTGAACGCATCAGCAACCTCAGCACTCCCAATAAGGTTCTGGCTGTATGCCATATCCCTGAGAGAGATACAGAGGAGATCAGTGATGAGGATGGCAGCGTGATCGCACTTGATGGCATCCGCGATCCGGGTAACCTCGGCACCATCATCCGCACTGCCGACTGGTTTGGCGTCAGGCATATTGTTTGTTCCGAAGATTGTGTCGATGTTTACAACCCTAAGGTTGTACAGGCCACAATGGGATCCATTAGCAGGATAAAGGTATATTACGCCAATCTGGACGAATATCTCGCAGAAAGCAAATTACCGGTTTATGCCACGGTTATGGAAGGCAGTTCGATATGGGATGCAAAGCCCGGCAAAGGCATTTATGTGATCGGCAATGAGTCGAAGGGGATCAGGCCGGAAATACTGCAACATGCAAGCCATAAGATCTCTATTCCATCTTCAGAAGGAGGAGCCGAATCGTTGAATGCGGCGGTTGCCACGGGAGTGATACTTGCTGTTGCAAGTAGATCCTAGATCCCTGGATACTGGATGCTGGATAATTTAGAGAAGTTTACAAACAATTTATACATATCTTTGTTGACTCAATAAAAGCAGCTTAACTACCATGACACCAGGCCTTAAAATACTCCTCATAACAATTGTTTTACTGGCACTTGCCATTTCAGGCATCGCCATCAAGATGTTCCTCAAAAAGGGTGGTGAATTCAAAAAACAATGCAGCAGTGTTGATCCCGAAACGGGAGAGCGCTTTGGTTGTACTTGCGGAGCTGCAGATGACGGGACCGATTGTGAGAATAAGTCCGATCACCATCACGAAGTCAAAATCAAGGTTGCAGAGCTACCAACCAGTAGCCATCATTAATCACGAAGCAGTTCTTTCATCCCCTGAGTTGCATAGGATTCAAGCCTGCCATCTTCCCCTGAGAAAATAAAGAAAGCTTCAAGCTCATTTTTTGATTCAACGAATTGCTTTGCTTTTTCAAGCCCCATAACCATAAAGGCCGTTGCCCATGCGTCGGCGGTACCGGCATCGCTTGCGATAACGGAAACACTTAAGAGAGTATGTATTACCGGATAGCCGGTTTCCGGATCAATGGTATGGGAATAGCGTACCCCGTCTTCTTCATAGAACTTTCTGTAATTCCCTGAAGTAGCCATTGCACGGTCCTTCAGCTTGATGCGTGCTTCCAGCCGGCGTTCCGACAGCTCATTTTCAGTTGGCTTTTCAATCCCCACGATCCAGGGGCCCGTGCCCGGTTTCTCACCAATGGCCAAAACCTCTCCGCCAATATCCACCAGGTAATTTTTAAGACCTTTTGAGGCCAGGAAATCACCAACGAGATCTACTGAGTATCCCTGTGCAACCGCATTGAAATCAAACTTAA
>JAGLEK010000476.1 GCA_023145125.1 Bacteroidales bacterium
TATTTCATCAATCCTGTTTACTGGCGAAGCGAACTGAACGGATTCGATAAAGGGTATTGGAAAAGGTATCTGAATTATGGCGCATACAGGCACACTATCCGGGGAAATATGGCGCCGGATTTCAATGACATCTCGAATGAATACAGCGAGGTGCTGAACCCGGGAGAGAAATTCCTTTTCATCATGGAATACTGGTTGAGAGAGATCAGGAAGCCCTTCTTCAGGGACCTCCGGTATTGGCTGTTTCCCGAAGAATATGAAAAAGATCTTTCCTTCCCGGCGCAAGAGAAAAAAGACTTGCAGGAATTCGCCTGGTTCGGGGAGATCGATACTTCATATATCGACACTTTATGGAATGTCACTTATGAATTTAAGACCAGAAACTGGCTAAACCCCATCATTGACAATGATTATCGCAACAGGGAATTAATTGCTTTTATCAGCTTATGCAATGAGCTAAATGTAAATGTTATCTTTATCCTTGGCCCTGTCAATGAAATTTATATTCGTAAATACCACCAGCCTTATTATGAGGGCTATATGCAAGCTGTTGCAGGTATCAGGGACATACTTGACAGGGAAGGTGTCGATTATATCGATGCCACGGATCTGGGGAATATCCCCGGCAGTTTTATGGACAATCAGCATCACTCAAGCTATGGTGCATATCTGATTTATCAGAAAATAAAAACATACATACATGAAAAAAATACTCATTAAGATCTTAACCCGTCTTATCTTGCTGCTTATACTTATCTATCTCCTGATGTATGAAAGTAACGCGGACATATCATATTTGTATGCCAACTTTTAATGCGTTCCGGATTATCCCCGATATCCTGCATTTGTTGAACCATCTGAAGTTTTTCATGGTTATATAAGATACTTTCGTAGTTTAGTACTTCCTTTAATTAAACAAACAAGCTTATATCATGCGCCTACTTAATTCCAGATTTTTTTTATTCGTTATCATCAGTTCGATGTTTTGGGCCTCCTGCGGTTCAGAAAAACAAGCTGTGATTCCCCCTCAGGAGATAACTGTTGTTGCAGCTCTTCAGAAAGATGTATCCATTTACAGGGAGTTTGTTGGCCAGGTTTATGGTGAGAAGGACATACCCATCCGTGCCAGGGTAGAAGGATTCCTGGAAGGCATCCATTTTGAAGAAGGTTTTTTTGTTCAGAAAGGACAGCTGCTCTACAGTATCGACCCGGAGCCTTTCCAGGCTAAAGTCAATGCCCAGTTAAGCAAAGTTGCTGAAGCTAAAACAATGTTGATCAAGGCTAAAAGCGATCTTGACAGGTATATACCCCTGGCAGAATTAAACGCGGTTAGCAAGAGTGATCTCGATGCCGCCCAGGCAGAGTATGATGCTTCTGAATCTGCAGTGAAGGCAGCACAAGCTAACCTCAGATCAGCCCAGATAG
>JAGLEK010000477.1 GCA_023145125.1 Bacteroidales bacterium
AACCAGCAACCAGCACAACTATTCTATCACCACCTGAACCGGTAATCGTGCCTGGACTCCTTCCCACTCAAGGGCTGATTGCACGTGTTTATAATCCCTGTAGAAGGGGCCCAATTCTGTTTTAAGCACATTGGTATATACTCCTGCCGAGAGCTCTTCGATCAATTGATCCATTGGATCTTTCAGAACAGGAAGTTCCAGCAGACGGTATTCTTCAAGGCCGGAAATCTCTGCTGCCATGTCGATGGCATCACACAAACCACCAAGCTCGTCGATCAGGCCCAGCTTAAGTGCATCCACACCGCTCCATACCCTGCCTTCCCCGATCTTATCTACTTCATCCTTACTCATATCCCTGTTATTGGATACCCTGGCAAGGAAAAGATCATAAACATTCTCAACTTTATTCTGGAGCACCTTCCTTTCGTAGCTGGTCAACGGCCTGACCACCGATGGAAACTCCGAGTTTTCGTTTGTCCCTACACGATCGTATGTGATGCCGATCTTGTTTTCCATAAAATCGCCAAAATCGGGGATCACCCCAAACACACCGATTGAGCCGGTGAGAGTTGTGGGATCAGCCAGTATCTTCTCCGAAGCACAGGATATCCAGTAGCCGCCGGATGCTGCAACATCGCCCATGGAAACGATAACAGGTTTCACAGCCTGACAAAGCTCGAGCTCACGCCAGATAATATCAGATGCAAGTGCATCTCCACCCGGGGAGTTTACCCTGAGAACAACTGCTTTAACATCGTCGTCCTCTCTCACCCTGGCAATCGTTTCTGCGAACTTATCAGCTCCAATCTCTTCATTGTTTCCCTGCCCGCCTCCGATCTGTCCTGTCGCATATATTACAGCGATGCGGTCTCCTGTAATAGAAAAAGATTTCATCACACGGTCATACTGACTTAAAGTAATAATACTAATATCATCCAGATCATCAACCATTAAGTGGTCGGCAAGGATTTGCCTGTATTCATCACGAAAAGTGAGCTTGTCAATAAGGCCGGAGCTTACTGCATCCTCCGCATCATAGGCTATTAATCCGTCAGCTATACTGTTGAGTTCACCAACACTCAAACCCCTGGATGCAGAGATCTGGGTCAGTATGGAGTTCCAGATGGAAGTGATAAAAGCAGTGTATTGTTCCCTGTTCTCCGGGCTCATTTCCTCCTGGATAAGGGGTTCAACAGCACTCTTAAACTTGCCATGCCGCACGATCTGCATTTTGATGTCGAGCTTATCCAACATTCCTTTAAAAAACATCAATTGGGCATTAAGGCCTTTGAAGTCGACAAAACCCTGAGGATGGAGATACATCTCATCAGCAACAGATCCGATATAATAAGCGCCCTGTGTCATATACTCGCCGTAGCATAAGACGAACTTGCCACTTTCCTTGAAATCAAGCAAGGCCGCCCTGATCTCTTCCAATGTACTAATACCCGAGGGTACGATGTTCAGGTTGAGGATAATCCCTTTTACCCTGTCATCAGCTTTGGCATCGGAAATATTTCTTAATATATCATTCAGTCCCAGTATTGTTTTGAAGGAACCGGAAGTAAGACCGGCGAAAATATTATGCTTCGGGGTTCTCTCCGGGATAGGGTTCTTAAAATCGATCCTGAGCACTGTATTTTCTTTGACCACCACGTCCTTTTGCTCTACAAAAGACATCAGGCCTATAATGAGCCCCAGGGAAATAAAGAATACTATTACGATCACAAGAATAAAGCCCAGCATGGAAGCCAGCATGAATTTAAAGAAATCTTTCATTACAAATTATTTTATCAGGTTCAGAGAAATTATCAAATTTGGCATATAAAAGTAGGTTTTTTGAAATTATAATCCAAAATCTTATCGTAAATTTGACTAAAACAAATTGGAGGATCAATGAGTATTGCATATTTACTGTCAGGAAGTAATCTGGGCAACAGGGCCGCGAACCTGCAAAGTGCAATGTCACTAATCCGGAAACATGCCGGGAATATCACTGTATGCTCTCCGGTGTATGAATCACCTTCATGGGGATTTGAGCACCCGGTACCATTTCTGAACCAGGCCATTGAGATAGAAACTTCCCTGAGTGCAGAATCATTGCTTTCCACATTGCACCAGATTGAAAAAAAGTGCGGACGGAAAAAAAGTGGAGGCGGATATGAAGCCAGGACCCTGGATATTGATATCCTTTTCTATGACGACATTATTATTGATACAGCAGATCTGAGCATCCCCCACCCCAGGCTGCAACTCAGGCGTTTTGCCCTTCTGCCCATATCGGTAATTGCTCCGGGGCTGCAACACCCGGTTCTGGGTAAAAGTATCAGCGAGTTACTGCATGAATGCCCTGACGATAGCATCGTAACGGAATTCAAAGTCGGCGATCCATATCAAGAGAAGGAGGCCAGGAATGCGATATAATTATATTGCCATAGAAGGGAATATTGGAGCAGGCAAAACCTCCCTTGCTACAATGATATCTGAACAGTTTAACGGGAAGCTGATACTTGAGCAGTTTGAAGACAATTCATTTCTCCCGAAGTTTTATAAAGAACCTGACAAATACGCTTTTCCGCTTGAGATGTCGTTCCTGGCTGAACGCTATCAGCAATTAAAAGACCAGCTCACAAAGCAGGACCTTTTCAGGACTTTTACGATTTCTGATTATCTCTTCATTAAATCGCTGATATTCGCCAAAAATAACCTGCAGGCTGATGAATTTGCATTATTCTCGACGATGTTTACCATCATAGACGAATTCCTTCCCAAGCCTGACCTGTTGGTATACCTGTACCTTGATGTACGCGGGTTGCAGCGCAATATAAAGAACAGGGGCAGATCCTATGAGCAGGAGATCCAGGACACATATCTGGAGAATATCCAGAACGGATATTTTGACCACATCAGGAAGATGAACAATACACGGGTACTCATCATCGACACCAATAATATAGACTTTGTAGAAAATGCCGGTGACTACGAATCTATCCTGTCACTGATCGACAAAGACCACTCTCCCGGCATACATCGTTTCACGCTGTAGAGACAGAATACAGAAGTAAAACAAAGGGTAAGTAACAATACTTATTCCTTTTTCCTTATACCTTATTCCATAAGAAAAGGCTGCTCTCCAAACAGGAGGCAGCCTTTCCAAGATTTAGGATTATGTTCTTTTACTATTGAACGACAGCCACGAATTCAGGAAGGTCAAAATAATTCAGGAATTCCCTGTCATACCTGGCTTCAGTCTTAAGTTCAGGATCCATTTCGACCGCCTTCATCAGGTTATCGAGCATAAGCTGTGTATTATCCTGCCTTGCACCTGTAATGGCGAGCAGGTAATATGTAAGCGCGTCGGCCGGAGCACATTCGAAAGTCTTCTGAGCTGCTTCATAGTCTTTGTTGAGCAGTTGGAGAAGGCCTGTATTGTGATTGCAATCCGGGGTGCCGGTCATCTTCTGTGCAGTAGCATAGTCACCGTCGAGGATGGCCAGTACACCAAGGTTATAATCTACGTTCTCACCTTTTTTCTGCGCATCAAGGAAATGCTCTTCAGCTTCATCATATTCGCCAAGATGGCAAGCAAGCACACCCATATTGTTATCGATACCGCCATATTCCATATTCAGCTCCTGGGCTTTTGCAAGCATGTTTCCTGCTTCATCATATTCACCCATGCTGATAAGAACTTCACCGGCATTATTGTATCCACTGAAGCATTCAGGGAAATACTCGATAACGCTCCTGTAAATGGCCAGCTGGTCTTCATCATTATCATAGAAGGTAGCAGCATAAAGAAGCTCATTCACTTTCAATGAATCCGGATTTGAAAGGCCATAGGCCATAATCTGCTCATCGGTACGCTTGGGCTCATAGCAGTTAACAGTGATCGTTGCCTTTCTCAGAGGGGGAAGCAGGTCATCTTCAATTTCAGGATAGATAAGGATCATATTCCTGATCTCTTCTTCACGCTTGCCCTGGTCGGCTGACTTGATCACATTGAGGATGGCACGCTTGTCGGTCAGTGCTGAATTTTCAACAGCTGTCTCGAAGCCGTCCCAATCCGGTCCCTGCCATGTGATATCCCAGTTAACTTCTTCCTTAGGATCATCAATTTTCAGATTAGAACCTTCCTCTTTGGCAATTCTCTTCATTTCTTTGATCATGTAATTGTAAGCAGTGGTTGACCTGCTTTCAGAGAGGTCCCTGTTGAAGAGTTCTTCACCTTCCGGTGATGCCCAACCTGTGATCTCAATATCTTTGATCTTCCATCCGAGTGCCAGGAATTCATTAACACCGGCAAGTTTCTCCTTGTTGGCGTCCAGTTTGTTCAGCGGCACCCTCCAGTTCAGGTTATACCTGTTGACAAGGAAGAATATCTTCGCTGAAGAAGAAGCCATAGTTTCTTTCTTGTACCCGTGATAAGCAATGATAGCCAGTTCGTTGTTCAGGATATACTTGGAAGTATGTATCACACCATCATCAACTTTCACGTCTGGAATAATGTAATATTTTCCGCTGTTCAGCACTTCCTCTTCTGTAGGGAGCGTTCCTTCCTTAGCACTATAAACGATAGGCACAAGGAAGAGTTCTGAAACATTCAGGTCAGGTGTGTAAGGGACAGTACCTGTGAAAGTGATTGTTCCACCTTCTTTATATTTTACGACCATACCGTCGCCGGCAACATCTTCGCCTTTAACAGTAAATGAATCGTAAGCAACAGCACCGCCTTCATACCTTAAAACAGGAGTTACGTACATGGCAGCACCCTGTTCGAAATATTTTGGGGGAAATTCACCTTCGATGGTAACTTCTACAACATCGCCATGAACTTCAAGTGGGTTTGGAGTAGCTGTCCAGATGACATCGTCAAAGTTTTTGACCATATTCTTAATGCCACCCTGACCAAATTTATAGGTTAATCCAACACCTGTATAATGCCAGAAGTCTTTCTTTACAGCAGCAACAGCATGCTGGTAATGATCCACATCATCAGAGTCAGTAAACTTAATTGAAGAAGTTACATTGATGTTCCAGTGGTCGCTGAGAATGAAATCAAAATCAATACCTGCGGGGTACACAGTTGCATTACCCTTGGTGGGATCCACAAGTTGTGTAGCCGTTGATTGCTCACGAAGGTCAGTGTCATAATTTGCACCTCCGATACCACCCCATGCAGTCATTTCGAACCAACGATCGGGATTGTACCCTGCTATCAGGTTGATCAAAGCAATAGTAGCATTAATAGAGTAATCAAATGCAGTACCTCTGAATGCCCTGTCAACATCTCCGTATCTTTCACCTGAGATGTTGGAGTAACCGAAGTTAGCCCTGACACCGAGTACCGGATGGAATTGCCATCCACCTATAGCACCAAATGACCAGCCAAAATGTTTCCACTGGGGAAGCACAGGCTCTGCATAAACATCACCATGATAAGCTACACCACCAATACTGAGGCCGACATAGCCATACTTGGAAAAATATGCCCTTTGGTTAGTCTTCTGCTCTTTGGCAGGTTCCTCTTCACCTTCTTCGGTAGTTTCCTGTCCGAAGAAAATGATGGGCATCACGGCAAAAATTAAAACTGCCAGGAGTTTTAAAATTGAACTGTAATCTTTTTTCATAATCCTTAATCTTTTAAATTAATAATTGAAGTTGAATGTTATACAAATTTACTAATAATACGATGCAATCATAACTGCATTATCCGGTCAACTGAAAAATATTTTCCGTTAGCCAGTACAAATATATAATATTTCTTAAAATATACGTAGTTTCAAAGCTAATAACAACATTTAATTATCAACGATAGTTCTTACGTATTGTTCAAATATAAGTTACATTAAGCTGAAATACAAATAAAAGTGGCTGCTTTTGTTAAATTATGATGTTTGAAAAAAGTTCAGATTGCTTCAATCCCATCGCATATTCTTAAACAATGACCACAGCAATATACCGGCACTTACCGAAACATTGAGAGAGTGCTTGGTCCCCATCTGAGGGATCTCAATGCAGCTGTCAGCCATATCCACGATCTTCTGCTGCACCCCCTGCACTTCATTGCCAAAGACAAGTGCTGTTTTTTTTCCGGCATCCATTTCCATTTCATCCAAAGAAATGCTTTCATCCGTTTGCTCAACGACTATTACCCGGTAACCGGCTGATCTCAATTTCAAAAGAGACTCTTCCGTTTCACTGAAATATTCCCATTTTACCGAATCGGTAGCCCCAAGAGCTGTTTTCCGGATCTCACGATGAGGTGGCCGGGCAGTAATACCACACAAATGAATGCACTCAACCCTGAAAGCATCCGCAGTGCGAAAAACCGACCCTATATTGTTCAGACTCCGGATGTTGTCAAGCACAACGGTTACCGGCATCTTTTCTGACATGGCAAACTCCTCCGGGCTAAGCCGGTTAAGCTCCTGCATGTTGAGTTTCTTCATAACTGAAATTTCTTTGCGCAAATATAAGTTTCCTGGTAAAACAGAGCCATGACGGAGGGAAGCATTTTTCCATCCAATGATAAATACTTACCTTTGTATGCAGGAGATAGCATCCTGCTCAAGACGAATCAACAACTTATCCCGATCCATTTGTGGCAAGAGAAAAAAAAATAGCGGAAACCCCTTTGATGAAGCAATACAATACCATCAAAGCCAAGCATCCTGATGCACTTTTGCTTTTTCGTATCGGCGACTTTTATGAGACCTTCAGCAGCGATGCAATCAAAACTTCCGAGATCCTGGGAATCGTTCTTACCCGAAGGGCTAACGGAGCTGCTTCCTACGTAGAACTTGCCGGCTTCCCTCATCATGCCCTCGATACCTATCTCCCAAAATTAGTCAGAGCAGGACAGCGTGTGGCTATATGCGAACAACTTGAAGACCCGAAGCTGACAAAGAAGATCGTAAAGCGGGGGGTTACCGAAATGGTCACCCCGGGAGTGGTGTTGAATGAAAGTGTGCTTGAGCAAAAACAAAATAATTTCCTTGCTGCCATTGAACTTGGTGATAAAATTTCGGGGATATCCTTTTTAGATATTTCAACCGGGGAATTTTTTGTCAGCCAGGGAAAGCTCGATTATATCGACAAACTGCTTCAGGGCTTCAAGCCCTCTGAGGTCATCATCCAGAGGAATAAACTAAAAAAGTTCCGGGAGATCTTTGGTGAAAAACATTATACCACCACCTTCGATGATTGGGTATTCACCCTGGATTTCGGATATGAGCTGCTGACCAAGCATTATCACACCAACTCCTTAAAAGGATTTGGCATTGAGGATCTTGAACAGGCCACTATCGCTGCCGGCGCAGCCCTGCACTACCTGTCTGAAACGCATCACGACAAGCTGCAGCACATCAGCAGCATTTCCAGGATCGATGAAGACCGCTATGTATGGCTCGACAGGTTCACGGCCCGTAACCTCGAATTGCTCGACACCTTTAATGAAAATGCCCCTACCCTTCTGGAGATCCTTGATCAGAGCATCACACCGATGGGAAGCAGAATGTTGAAAAGGTGGATCGTGCTCCCGCTAAAAGAGGAAGGCCCGATACAGGAACGGCTCGACATGGTTGAGCTCTTCATGAGAGATGAAGAACTGGCTGACAACCTGCGAAGCCAATTCCGACAGCTGGGCGACCTCGAAAGATTGATATCCAAAGTAGCAGTGGCAAGGATAAACCCCCGTGAAGTGGTGCAGATAAAAAAAGCGCTGAACGCCATTGTTGCCATCAAAGGCTTTTGTGAATCATCCGGCAACAAGGTGCTGGAAAAATATGCCGAACAGCTGAACCCATGCATTAGCGCACGTGATCGTATCAGCGATGAGGTTAACGACACTCCCCCCGTTCAGGTGGTCAAGGGATATGTTATCAAAGACGGGGTATCGCAAGAATTAGATGAACTGAGACAAATAGCACATTCGGGAAAAGATTACCTTAAACAGATCAGGGACCGGGAAGTTGAATTAACAGGGATACCCTCTCTGAAGATTGGATATAATAATGTTTTCGGTTACTATCTGGAAGTTACCAATAAACACAAAGACAAGGTGCCCGAAGAATGGCACCGCAAGCAAACCCTGGTCAACTCCGAACGGTATATCACGGAGGAACTGAAGGATTACGAACAAAAAATCCTTGGTGCCGAAGAAAAGATCCTGGCCCTGGAAACAAGGCTTTACAATGAGCTTGTGATCGCGCTTGCCGATTATATCAAGCCCATACAATTGAATGCCGGCCTGATTGCCCGCATGGACTGCCTGCTGTCCTTTGCTACCGTATCAGAAGAAAACAATTATACACGTCCGGAGATCAATGATTCGCTGGTAATTGACATCACTGACGGGCGCCATCCTGTTATTGAAAAAAATCTCCCTCCGGGGGAAGCTTATATCCCGAACAACACCTACCTCGATAATGAAAAGCAGCAGATCATCATCCTTACCGGCCCTAATATGTCGGGAAAATCAGCCCTTTTGCGGCAAACTGCCCTTATCACCCTCATGGCCCAGATCGGTTGCTTTGTCCCGGCGAAAAATGCCGCCATTGGCCTGGTAGATAAGATATTTACAAGAGTTGGAGCTTCAGATAATATTGCTTCCGGAGAATCAACCTTCATGGTTGAGATGAATGAAACGGCAAGCATCCTGAACAATATCTCCGACCGCAGCCTCATACTGCTGGATGAGATCGGCAGGGGGACAAGCACCTATGATGGCATTTCAATTGCCTGGGCGATAACCGAATACATCCACAACCATCCGATATTCAAGGCCAAGGTGATGTTCGCAACCCATTACCATGAACTGAATGAGATGGCGGCAAGCATGCCCCGCATCAAGAATTTCCATATTTCCATTAAAGAAGCAGGCAAGGAAGTGATCTTTCTGCGGAAGATGGAACAGGGAGGCTCGGAGCATAGCTTCGGGATACATGTAGCCCGCATGGCAGGCATGCCATCCTCCGTTCTTCGGCGTGCCGACGACCTGCTAAAACAACTGGAACGGTCACATAGCGGAGAGAAACTTTCATACCGCCCGGATCCCAAAAAACAGGCTAAAGGCGATTTCCAGCTCAGTTTTATCCAGCTCGATGACCCGCTATTACTTCAGATCAAAGAAGACATTCTCAATACCGATATTAACACTCTTACCCCGGTGGAGGCGCTGATGAGGCTTAATGAGATTAAAAGACTCCTGGGGGAGTAGGGTTGAGGGTTGAGGGTTGAGTGGATTTTCGATATTCGATATTCGATATTCGATATTCGATATTCGATTTGGGAAGGGGATAGAAGATAGAAGAAGTAGCCTACCGCCCACAGCCTACCGCCTACTGCCTACTGCCTACGGCCCAACGCCTAATTCATCAAAACCTGAAATATCAGCCCTGAAACATAGCCGGCCACAAATACTATTGTCGGAGTTATGAGAACAGATTTCCTGGTGGATAACTTATAAATATCCTGCAGGAAACTGTTTATTAAAAGAAAGGTTGTACTGATACAGAAAATCCCTATTGCAGGTAATAATATTGAATCGCTCAATCCAATTATTTTTATACAGAAAAACAAAAGCGCCAATGGGATTACAGATACACCGGTTGTATATATAACTGTTGACAGCTCTTCTTTCTCTTTGCTTATGAATTTCATTACTAAATAAAATAAAGCAAAAACAGCTATGGGAGGGATCACTGAAAATATGATCAACTTAAAATACAAGCCTGAGCCACCACCAAAAGCCAGTGCTGTGGCAATAAAACTATGCCCTAACAAATAACTTGCTATCGCAAAAATAACAGCAAATACAATTCCCGCCCGTAAGGCATTTGATTTGCCAAGATCTTTTAATGTTTCATACTGACCTCCGATTGGATCGCTAATAAGTGATTTTAGCGCCTTGACCGCCTGGCCTGTAGCTTCTTTTGCTTCGTCAAAAGCTTTTTGCCCCATCTCTTTCCCTTTGGAAATGTTGTCGCTTGTTTGATTCTCGTTTGTTTGGTTTTCGTTTTCCATGATAATTAAGGCTTTAGAGGATAATTAACATTATACTGCCAATAGCGGCATTAAAGCAAATATAAATACTTTATCCGGATAATAAAAAAGCTGGTGGCTGGAGGCTGG
>JAGLEK010000478.1 GCA_023145125.1 Bacteroidales bacterium
TCTGCAACAAAGATCGGCTTGGTGAGGGAGGTTTGACATCCATTAACAGCAGTTACGTACAGGGTAACCAGCATAGCTCCATATGTGGTGTAAACATGGGCTACAATTTGTCCTGATCCGGTATTACCATCACCAAAGTCCCAATCCCAGGACAGGATGTTGTCGGGACTCACGCCTGTGAACGTAATTTCTGCATTCAGACAGGCAGAATTTGCGCTTGTAATAAAATCTATATCAGGGGGATTATAAACAAATACCTGGTGGGTGACAGCATCCTGACAGCCCAGGTCATCGGTAAATGAGAATGTGACATCATACACACCCGGACTTACATAAGCATGGGTAGGATTGAGGGCATTGGAGAAGTTCCCATCTCCAAAGTCCCACAGCCAACTCACCAGGGTGGATGTTCCTGTGCGGGTGAAGAAGAAATCATCATCAATACAAGCTGAATCGTTGGGCGTTATAATGAAATCAGCATCGATCTGAGGGTGTACAAAGAGATCGGTAATGATCACACTGTCACATCCCCATACTGATATTAAGGTGTCATAATAGATACCGGTTGTATTTGCCCAGCCTCCTCCCGGCAGGATGAGGGTATCATTAAAGCAAATAGTAAAGTTTTGAGTGAACTCATAAACAGGATGTATGGTGAGGATCATCTCGTCTAAAGAATCACAATTAAGTACATTCGAAGCAACAAATGTCAGGGTGATGGGACCGGTTTCAAGCGGACCCGGAATATATATCGGTACTTCAGCAGTTGGATCAACGAAGAATCCAGCACCGCCGGACCACATCCTTGTAAGCTCATTATAGGCAGCCGGTGGATCAGATGAGGTTGCAAAATCAAATGGAACCCCCTGACATGAATGTTCATCAGAGCCTGCATAGGCATAAGCCCCTTCGATCACATCAATGATCATAGAAGAAGTATCATTATAACATGGGGCGATGCCGTAGGCTACCATGTACAGGGTTACAAATCCCAATTCACCGAATGCAGGTGTATATACCGGTGCAATTAATGTTGGATCATCGAAGGTTCCCAAACCGCCAAACCATAAGATTGAACTGTAATTAGAGGCAGAAGGCGGTAGCGGCATGGTAGACAGGTCGAATGGCACATTTTCACAAGAAGTGGTGTCCTGTCCGGCAAAGGCCAGGGGCAGCGGGTTGACCAGGATATCGTGCTGTATCTGCGAGGTGCAGAAGGTCAGTGTGACGGTATAGGTGTTGGCGGTTGTGTATATATGGCTGACATTTCGGCCAACATCATTGTTGCCATCGCCAAAGTTCCATACATAGTCGGTAAAGTTATAG
>JAGLEK010000479.1 GCA_023145125.1 Bacteroidales bacterium
GCCTCATTCCTGAAGACCCTTCCGGGTGAAAGTGTCCGGATGGGAGGTTCTGTTGTTTCCATCACCCTGACCTGAACGGAGGAGGTATGCGTTCGAAGTGCCACCTGCTTCTGATAATCCTCTGCCTTTTCAATGAAAAAGGTGTCCTGCATATCCCTGGCGGGATGCTCCGGAGGAAAGTTCAGGGCGGAGAAGTTATGCCAGTCATCTTCCATCTCAGGGCCATCGGAAATAATAAAGCCAATGTTCTGGAAGATGCCTGTGATCCGGTTTCTGACAAGTGAAATAGGATGCCTCGAACCAATGTTGGTCTCTTCAGCCGGACGGCTGAGGTCTGTTTCGGAAGCCTCAGCAGTACTGCCTTGTTCCAACTGGTCTTTTAAGGAGGATATTTTCTCTGCAGCCTTGTGCTTTAATGAGTTTAAAGCCTGGCCGATTTCTTTGCGCTGCTCAGGTGCTACATTCCTGAAGTCGGCAAATAAAGCAGGGATCAAGCCTTTCTTGCTTAAAAAGCGGATGCGTAAATTTTCCAGGTGTTCATGGTTTTCGGCCACAAGCCTGTCAATTTCATCACTGAGATGCCTGATCTTATCTTTCATATGATTATTCGATGATCTCAATGGTCATCGCAACATCTTTTACCGGCTTATCACCTTCAGTGGTCTGTACTGCAGCGATCTTGTCAATCACATCAAGGCCATCAATCACTTCACCAAAAACAGTATAGTCATAGTCGAGGAAAGCAACCCCCCCGAGGGTTTTATATACTTCCTTCTGTTCAGCGGTCCATTGACAGTTTTTTCTTACTTCAAGATTTGCGAGCTCCAGGTCATTATAGGTTTTCCCCTGCACAATATAAAACTGAGAACCGCTGGACCGTTTTTGCGGGTTCGCGCCATCACCCATGCGGGCAGCTGCCAGGGCACCTTTCTTATGAAAATGCTCAGATACAAATTCAGCCGGGATGGTGTAACCAACATCAACAGTTCCACCCTCTTTTCCGCCTCCCTGTATCATAAAGTCCTTGATGACCCTGTGAAAAGTAGAACCGTTAAACCAGCCTTCATTGATGAGCTTGATAAAATTGTCGCGATGACCGGGTGTGTCATTGTAAAGCATCCCGGTAATATCTCCGTAGTCAGTGTGTATAACAAACATAGTTTCGTTTTGAGAATAAGACATGCTCCCGAAGAACATGCTGATCATGAATACTATAATTACTTTTTTCATTGTATTAATATTTAAGGATAATAGTTTGCAAACTTAATAAAAATGGGTGATACAAGTGGCACTCACTTTTTCTTTCCTTGCTTCTTCTTTTTTTCCAGGAAATGTCTTCTGCAGAGAGGCTCATAGACATCGGTTTCGCCAAGCATCACCTGTCCGTCCTGGTCAACGATACGATGGGAGTAGTTGGCCAGGTCGCCACAGATCGGGCAGATAGCATGTACCTTGGTAACATACTCGGCAGTTGCCATCAAGGCCGGGATCGGCCCAAAGGGTACACCCAGGTAGTCCATATCAAGGCCGGCAACGATCACACGGATGCCATTGTTTGCAAGAATATTGCATACTGATGACAGTTCGTCGTCAAAAAACTGCGCTTCATCAATGCCTACCACGTCAAAGTCATTTGCCATCAAAAGTATCTGGCTCGATGAGTGTACAGGAGTTGACCTGATAGAGTTGGCGTCATGCGAAACAACTTCTTCATCATCATAGCGCGTATCGATCACAGGCTTAAATATCTCCACCTTCTGCCGTGCGATCTTCGCTCGCTTCAGCCGGCGGATCAATTCTTCAGTCTTACCCGAGAACATGGATCCGCAGATAACCTCAACCCAACCGGTTCTTTCCGAATTTTTTGACTTTTCTAAAAACATTGGTGCCGCATCAACTCAATCTTTTATATCTTTATTCGTTGATTATACAAAGGTACAAATTCCTGCTGTGCTTCGAGCGGTAATCAGTAATTTATTCAGGCACATAGTGTTTGGAATTACCTCTCTGCAGATATATATGTCGATAACACAAAAAACTATTAGCTGAAATGGAAAACAAGGCGCTTTTGGACGAGATTGCAAAGAATAATATCATTATTGATTATCATCTGGAGAAACTCAAAAAGAAACCGGATGATCTGCATGAGATCGATATCGACATGCTGGGTGATAAGTTGAAGGAAACCTATTCCCTGATCCTTGAACTGCAACCCGGAAAACCTGAAAAGGAAGCGGCCATCCCGGTGGAGAAAGAAGAAATTATCGTTACTGAAGTGAAAGAAGCAGTTGTTGTTGTGGAGGAGAAAGTTCAACCTGAACCTATAGCTGAATCTGTACCTGAGCCTGAACCAGACCCCGAGCCTAAACCTGAGCATATAGAACCCGTTGCTGAGGATAAAACAGTGGTTGAAGCTGAAATGCCTGAACCGCCTGCCAATCCCAACCCCGGTCCGGTTGCGGAAACTCCGGAAACAATAGTTGCCACTGAAGAGCCGGAGCCTGATGTTGCCCCTGATGAAGAAACCGGGGAAGAACCTGCCCCAAAAACAACCGCTGACTTGTTTTCTGGTTCTCCCACCATTGCTGATTCATTCCAGTCGGAAAAGGATAATTCAATTGCCGCAATGGTCAGCCCACAGTCTGTACAGGATTTGAAAATGGCCATCGGGATCAATGATAAATTCTTATTTATCAACGATCTTTTCAATGGGGATCCGCCAAATTACAACGATGCCATAGAAAAGCTGAATTTGGCAGAAGATGCGCAGGAGGCCATGAAAACACTGGATGGCTTCGGGGAACAATTGGGCTGGACAGATCGCTCTGAGGCTTTTGGCAGACTACGAAAAATTGTGCAGTCGAAATATAGCTAGAGATACATGAAATTACTGCCGGATTTTGTCCGTCCGTCCTAAAAAATAATTATGCTGTACATCGTTCCCACACCCATCGGAAACCTGGCTGATATCACCCGGCGAGCGGTAGATATTCTTGCAGAGGCAGATTTTATCCTTGCGGAGGATACACGTACATCGGGTATATTGCTGAAGCATCTTGAGATATCAAAACCAATGATGGCCTATCATCAGCATAATGAACACAAGATACTGTCCAGGGTCATTGAGCGTTTGAGGTCCGGTGAAACCGGTGCCCTGGTGAGCGATGCCGGCACCCCGGGAATTTCAGATCCTGCTTTCCTGATCATAAGGGAGTGCCTGCGAGAAAATATTGAGGTCATCTGCCTGCCCGGCCCAACAGCATTTGTGCCGGCGCTGGTATGTTCAGGCCTTCCTTGCGAGCGCTTTGTGTTCGAAGGCTTCCTGCCACATAAAAAAGGCCGGCAGACAAGGCTTACTGCCCTGGCCGAAGAAAATCGCACCATGGTATTCTATGAATCACCGCACCGTTTGCTAAAAACCCTTTCTCAACTTGCAGATGTAATGGGAGAGGAAAGGCAGGCATCAGTTTCCAGGGAGATCAGCAAGGTTTATGAAGAAACCATCCGTGGAAGCCTGGCGGAAATCTTAAGCCATTTCTCCAACAATCTGATTAAGGGAGAGTTTGTTATTGTTGTTGCAGGAGGAACTAGTTGAATTAGTTAAATTGGTTGAATTAGTTGAATTGGGGATTGGGGATTGGGGATTGGGGAGTTGCGGATTGTGGATATAAGATTTATGCTTGAATATTCTTTTCGATGTATTTAATATAGGCGTTTAGCTTCTTGTGAAGGGTATCAAGCAATCCGAGGATTTCTTGAATATACTCTGAGTCATCTGGGATTCTTTCCAATGCTTTGGTCAGCCAGGTTTTTGTTTCATAAAGAGATCCTCTTGAAATATAACAGAACTGTCTTTGCTCTTTATAATGAAATCTACCATAACCTTCAGAAATATTAGCAGAAATTGAATCCACAGATCTAATAAGCTGATAACCAAAAGTATTTTTATCAAACTTATCCCAATTGCTCACTAATTGATAAGTTGCATCTCCAATTTGCATTCCCAGTTGATATATTTCCAGGTCTTCTATATCTTTCCAAGCCATTGATTTATTTTTTCACAACATAAATAATTAATCCCTCTATTTATTTAATACAGGAATTTTAAAAATGTCACAGAATAAATTTATTATTGGAAAGAAAAATGCTCGAAAGTACCTATTGCCACCAGATGTCTATTAAGAGTATACATGCCATTTACCCAGTTCAACCAATTCAACCAACTCAACCAGTTCAACCAATTTAACTCCGTTAAGTGCTGTACGCTATCGAACAGGAGTGATCGGAATCTGAACACATCTGAAGGTTATAAAAAATTACCACCCCCTGTAACGCATTGGGTAGTAGTATAATACAATTCTGGCACAGAATTAGATACTATATAGTCAAACCGGAATGTGTAACCCAAAAATGTGTAAAATGAAAACAACAGTAATAACCTTGTTCTCCTTGTTGATCCTGATAGCCTTTTCCTCCTTTGCAGGAGAGGATGGATTAAAAGACCCGAACCCGAAAGGGAAAACTGAAATTGTCGAAAAAGAAATCATATCGAACAGCAGCCTAATTGTGATCAATCTTAATGAATCTGCCGAAAGTAATGGATTGCCTGAGGATATCCTCGAGCAATTCGCAGAGGTGATTTCATATCCCAGGGATGTTGAAAATGCAGCTAAGAAAGAATGTGTATTGGTTGGCTTCACTTATGATGACGACGGATACATTCATGTTGTAAGCACCAGGACAAGCAATGACTCCTTTAAGGATCATGTGGTT
>JAGLEK010000048.1 GCA_023145125.1 Bacteroidales bacterium
TTCATCCCCGGTGTTACCACATTTTGAGAACGGTTTTCAAATTCAAAAGAGCAAAGCCCTTTTTTAGCAAAAGCAAAATCTTTTCTGAGCATTACTCTGAGCTTTCCCGGACGGCTGTTTTCATCAATATCTTTAAACTCAAGCTTAAGGTCCCTGCTTCTTATCTCTCCCGATGGCGTGTACATGATCACTGTTATCGCCAGTACATCAGGTGCAAGGGGTGCATTATAGTCTGCCTCAAGCCACATATTGTAAAAGATGCCCGGGCTGGTGATGTCGAATTTTATTTCCGGATTTTCAAAACGCTTCCACTCCTCGCCGGGAAAAGAAAAATACGATTCTAAAACAGTGTCAGAAGTGCAGCCCGCCATAATGACTGCGATCAGCAAATATCTCAAGAGTTGATTATTCATGGTTCTGCTTATTGGTTATACAAAGATAGGATATGCTGAGGGTCTTTTGTTAAGGTTCCTCTGAAAAATAACTACTTTTATGTCGGGTTGTATACATATCATATTTTATGGCAAAGCAAAAGTTTTATGTTGTTTGGGCAGGCAAAGAGCCGGGGGTTTATAATAATTGGAAAGACTGTGAGCGGCAGATCAGAAACTTTGACGGGGCCATTTATAAGTCATTCTTTGATGAAGAGCTGGCACAGAAAGCCTATATGGACGATCACAGGAACTATATCGGGAAGGATTTCGGAAAACTCACTGAGGCTGAAAAGGAAAAGTATGGCAAGCCCATTGGCAATTCTATCAGCGTGGATGCTGCCTGCAGCGGAAACCCCGGCATTATGGAGTACAGGGGGGTGGATACCCTTTCAGGTGCTGAGCTATTCCGGCAGGGGCCATTTCCCAATTCAACCGTGAATATCGGCGAATTCCTTGCAATCGTTCATGGATTGGCATACCTGGCAGAAAGGGATTTTAAATTTCCTGTTTATACCGACTCCAGGACAGCCATGAAATGGATCCGCGACAAAAAAACCAATACCAAGCTTCAAAGACAGGCAAATAATGAGAAAGTCTTTCAGCTGCTTGAGCGTGCCGTCATATGGCTGGAAGCAAATGAATATCCCAATAAGATCATTAAATGGGAAACGGCAGCCTGGGGAGAGATACCGGCTGATTTTGGCAGGAAATAGGTGAACATTAAGTGATATCTTTCGTTAAGAAATAAACCAATACGAACACCCCCTGATGGGAAATGTTTTCATATCTATAAAAAACTTTATCAGGAAACACCACCTTGAGGTGCTGAAGGATGTTGCCCTTTTTATCCTGATCACGGCGGTGATCCATTTTGCATGGCGTTTCTGGCAAACCCAGTTCAATTATGCCCCGATCAGGGATTTTATGTACGGGCTGATGGGGATGATGGCAGCAGAGGTATACCGTGAATCGGTATGGGTAATCGATAGACTTTTGGATATCACAAGGGTGGATGAAACCATGTACATGTATTTTCCGAACCGGGCTATCATGTATGTTAACGACGGCTGTTCAGGCCTGAAGCAAATACTGCAGTTTGGGCTGTTGATGCTTATCTTTCCCGGCCCCTGGAAGAAAAAACTCTGGTTCATTCCACTGGGTATGTTGATAATGCACCTTACCAACATCTTCAGGATGATAGGCCTTGCGGTAATCATGAACAACTGGCCATGGTACTGGCATTTTAGTCATGATTATATTTTTCGGCCGTTATTTTATCTGGTGATCTTTTTATTGTGGATGTTTTGGGT
>JAGLEK010000480.1 GCA_023145125.1 Bacteroidales bacterium
CATTCCCCGTCCCTCATCCCCGCCATAATAGGGTGCGAAGGTTGAGTAACATATTCCGCATTTCTATATATCCCGGGCAACTAATCCCTAATATTATTGTCTATGAATATATTAATAATCATTATATTTCTTGGCAATCGGGCTTTGGTGTAATAACTTTGTTGTCATAATGATATAAGAATAATCTCTTATCCTGTCCTTTGAACCATGGTATATAGCGCTGCCATAAAAAATATAATCAGAATTATCATCATTGCCCTGGCATTTAGCTTTGGAAGCAAAGCATCTGCGCAATTGATTATCGATAACACAATGACCCCGGAGCAATTAGTGCAGAATATATTGATCGGATCAGGGGTAACTGTTTCGAACATTACATTTACCGGGAACGAGGGCAATGCCATATGCGCATTTACAAATGGAAACACAACCATTCTGGGGCTTGATGAAGGAGTGATCTTATCGTCAGGAGGGGCAGGTGACGCAGCTAACCCGGCATCAGTAAATGCAGATACAGACAACGGCGTTCCTGGAGACCCTGACCTTGATGTTCTTCCGGGGGTTCTTGGAACGAACGACGCAGCCATACTTGAATTTGATTTTATACCTCAGAGCGACACACTTACTTTCAGGTATGTTTTCGGATCTGAAGAGTATCCCGAATTTGTAAATCAATTTAATGATGTTTTTGCCTTCTTTATCACTGGCCCGAACCCATCGGGAGGCAATTACGCCAATGAAAACATTGCACTGATTCCTGGAACAAACCTTCCGGTTACGATAAACAATGTTAATAATGGAACCGCCAACACAGGCCCTTGTATAAATTGCGAATACTATGTGAATAATACAGGGGGCTTGTACATTGTTTATGATGGCTTCACTACGGTACTCGATGCTATTGTGATCGTTGCTCCCTGTTCAACCTATCATATGAAGTTGACTATTGCAGATGATCTGGACTTCGCATATGATTCCGGTGTTTTCCTGGAAGCCAATAGTTTTTCTTCTACCGGCCTGATCATCTCTTCAAATTTCAGTTCATCATCGCCCGGTTATGGGGCACTTATTGAGGGTTGTAATGACGCAACCATTTATTTTGAACTGGTTGACACATTGCCTGATCCGTACGTGGTCCATTTTGACTATATGGGTACAGCTGTAAATGGCATAGATTACAACCTTTTGCCTGATTCAATAGTGATACCACCAGGATCAATGATAGACTCATTAAATATCATTCCTGTTCAAAACTATGCTATAGATCCCACCAGGACCGTGATCATTGCCTTTGACTATGAATCAGCATGTAATAATGAACAAGACACCCTGGAGTTATTGCTGTTGGACAATACCATAGAAATGTCGGGACTGGATACGATGTATTGCAATTCAGATCCTCCGGTAGCATTAACTGTATATCCTCCAAGTGGCATTCTGACAGGCCCGGGAACTTCAGGAACTACTTTTGACCCGGCATTGGCAAGCTTCGGAATGAATGTCATTCAATTTACGAACTATTTTATTGACTTTACGCTCGTCCCTCCCGACACTGTATGCATCAGCCAGGTAATCGATACAACTTTTGTCCAACCCCAGGCTATCTGTGGGGCCGGAACCGATGAATCAATATGTCAGGGAAGTCCGTTTGATTTTATGACTTCCACAATTATTCCCTGGGCAGC
>JAGLEK010000481.1 GCA_023145125.1 Bacteroidales bacterium
TCTGATATCTGAATTCAGATTTCAAATACCTTAATGCTGATGTCCATCATCCCCATGCACATGCCCGTGCTCGATCTCTTCGGGTGTAGCTTCACGAATATCAATGATCTCTCCCTTGAAGTGGAGGTTGATACCTGCAAGAGGATGGTTGAAATCCATCTTCACTTTGTCGTCTGATATCTCCATCACCTTGCCCATAACGGTTTGTCCATCATTATTTTGCATAGGAATATCATTACCGACAAAAAGAATATTCTCATCTATCTTACCTTCAATTTCAAAGATCTTTTTATCCAGTTCCATTAAGGCATCTTCACGAATCGAGCCATATGCAGCATCGCTTTCAAGGGAAAAGGCATAGCTTGCACCCGGTTCGAGGCCAAGAATATTTTCTTCAAATTTAGGGAGCAAAAAGCCGGAGCCATAGATAAAAACAAATGGTTTATCCTTATTTACCTCCTGGATCATGGATCCCTTCTCATCATTTTCAGTGAGGGTGTAAGTCATCGAGACCACGGCATTGTCAGCTATTTTCATCTAAATAATGTTTATGAATGTTTAATAAATAATCACCGCGAAAATAATACTAAAACTCATAGTGTTTATAAATTTTTGGAGTTTTTTGTAATAAAATGCATTCATTTGCGTCATATAATATATTATTGCAATAAATACGGTATTTTTAACCGTAATAAAACCAGCTGACTTGCAAGAAACTGTTTTAAGTATTCAAAAGCTTTCGAAGAACTATGGCAGGATCCGTGCTGTGGACAACTTATCCCTTGAGGTGCAGGAAGGAAACGTTTTCGGCATTCTTGGCCCCAACGGAAGTGGAAAAACAACCACGCTGGGGATCGTGCTATCCGTGATCAATAGGAACGGCGGCAACTTTTCCTGGTTTGGGAAGGTTCCGAGTAAGCATGACAGGAAGCAAATTGGTGCCATCCTGGAGGTCCCGATATTTTATCCTTACATCTCCGGAGAAAATAACCTTAAAATTATTGCCAATATCAAAGGTTATTCCTACGAAAGCATCCCTGAGGTATTGAAAACCGTCGAACTCACTGAAAGGAGAAAGAGCAAATTCCGCACATATTCGCTGGGGATGAAACAAAGGCTTGCCATGGCAGCCGCCCTGCTCGGCAACCCAAAGGTGCTTATCCTCGACGAACCTACGAACGGACTCGACCCCCAGGGAATTGCTGATATACGTGAGCTCATAATAAGAATTGCAAAACAAGGGATCACCATCATTATGGCAAGCCATCTGCTCGATGAAGTACAAAAGATATGTTCACATGTTGTTATTCTTGATAAAGGGAAAGATATCTATACCGGCAAGGTGGCTGAAATGATAAGTGCTTCTGCACACATTGAAGTCGGTGCCGATGACATGGATGCTCTTGAAGATGAACTCCGGAAAAATGAAAACGTCACCGGTATCGATAAAGATAAAGTGATAATGATGGTTAAGGTTAAGGAAGGCTACGACAGTGCCCAACTCAACAGCTATCTATTCTCCAAAGGCATTATACTCACGCACCTGAATACAAGAAAAAAGAGTCTTGAAAACTATTTCCTTGAATTACTGGCTGAAAAATGATCAAACTACTAAAAATAGATTTTCAAAAGATCCGGGGCAATAAAGTATTCTGGGTCCTCACCGGCGTATACGCTTTACTGATCATACTTTTCTTCTTCGGCATACAGGGCTTTCTCGATGACCTGGCTGACGAAGCAAATAAAAAAAGCCCCATACCATTACCGGGCTTGAGCGCATACAGCCTGCCGGATATCTGGCATAATCTCGTATATATTGCAGGGTATTTTAAAATATTCCTTGGCGTGGTCGTGATCATATTGATCACCAATGAGTATTCCTATAAAACCATTCGACAGAATGTGATCAGCGGCATGAGCAGATGGGATTTCCTGGCCAGCAAGCTTATGACCATCGGCATGATCTCGCTTGGAGCAACATTGTTGGTATTTATAATCGGACTTATCCTGGGCACCATACATACCGACTCCATTACTTTCGGAAAATTATTTGACAAAACAGAGTTTCTGCTGGCTTATTTTCTCGAAACCTATGCATTCCTGACATTCGCATTCCTGATAGGCGTACTGGTGAAAAGGTCAGGCTTTGCCATCGGATTGCTGCTCTTATATTATTACATCGTAGAACCCGTTGGGCGTTACTATCTTCCCGATGAAATTGGTGCTTATCTACCCAAGAAAGCAATCGGTTCACTTGTAGATATTCCGAACACATCCATCATGCGGCTGTTCGGTGTTGAATTCCAGGATTATATCAGCTTTACTGATACACTCATCGTATTGGGCTATGTGGCTTTATTTGTTGGCCTGTCGTACTGGATCCTGAAAAAACGCGATCTTTAAAGGCAGTATTACCATATTTCTTTTTGCCATGAAAAGACAATTTGTTTATAGATCATGCCTTACACTTTCCCTTGCAGCCATTATTTTCCTTCTGTTTTCCTGTAAAGGCACGACTTATGAAGCTGTGTACCCAACCCTGTCGGACGGTAAATACGACAGTGAATTCCCTTACAGGAACTGTTCAGAGCAACTCGAAGATATTGCTTCCACCCTCGTAAAACTCGATGTGCTGGTATTTTACAAAACCTATGCTTTCACGCTGGACAGCAAGATCACCCTCGACCAGATCACCGGCAACAACAAACTTGATGAGCTGGCTTCCTCTGTGGATGTATTTTCCGAATCGGTTGGAGGAACAGCAGTCACTGTGCAGTATACAGATAATAATATCGCATTTCTCAGTTGTGCACATATTGTTGACTATCCTGATACCATAATTACCTACTTCCCTTACCCTGATGATAATTATGTGCAGTTGACAGCAATCAAGGCCAGGCAGCAGAACAGCATCAGCAAAGCGCCTCCGGGTGGAAAACTCGAGATCCTGGCCATAGACCGCCGGGCAGATATTGTAATTTTGGGAAAAGAAGTAAGCGGCCCGAAACAAAATAACATTCAGGTGTTTACCTACCCTTTGGGTAATTCGGGCGAATTGGAATGGGGCAGTTTTGTATATATCATGGGCTTTCCGCTCGGCCATGCCATGATCACCCGCGGGATCGTCAGTGACCCAAAAAGGATACGTAAAGGCTCCTTCCTGATAGATGCTGTGTTTAACCAGGGTTTCAGTGGGGGGCCGGTGATCGCTGTGAGGGACGGTGTGCCAAACTTCGAGATGGTGGGCATGGTAAAATCATCGGCTGCAGTCAATAAATTTTATCTCACGCCTGAAAATACTGACAAGATGGGAGAGATCAGTTTTGACGAACCTTATGAAGGTAAGGTCAGGATCACTGCCGAAAAAGATATCCAATATGGTATCACCTTCTCCGTAACAACCGAAATGCTTATCGATTTTTACAAACAACACAGTCGTGGCCTGAAAGACAGAGGCTATTCGCTGGATGCGTTTTTCGGGTTGGAAGCTAAATAGATTGCGCGATTGAGGAGATTGCACGATTGCACGATATTCGAACGGGGGAAATGGTGCATGAGAAATGGTGCAGGGGACAGGGGACGGGGGACGGGGGAAATGGTGCAGGGTGCATGGTACATGTAGAATGCCAAATGAATCCGCTCCCCAGGGACCTAACCTTGATAGTTTGTTGCGCCCCTACAGGGCGCTA
>JAGLEK010000482.1 GCA_023145125.1 Bacteroidales bacterium
AGTACTTGAAGTACTTGAAGTTACCGCCTACTTCGTGCACCGTCCGCGTGTCGCCGTAGCTTTAGCGGAGGCACAAGCTTTAGCGTAAGTGTACTGCCCAATGCCCAACACCTAACGCCCAACGCCTTCAACCTCAGGTTTGGAAATTTATTGTAAATTCGGCTACAATAAACAACCTGAGCGAACAAGATGAACAGCAGCTTTACTACTATTGACTATATCATTTTCGGGCTTTATGCGCTCGTGATCCTTTCGGTTGGGCTATGGGTTTCCAGGGGGAAAAAGGGTGTAAAAAAAACTGCACAGGATTACTTTCTTGCAAATAAATCACTGCCATGGTGGGCTGTTGGGGCTTCCTTGATCGCAGCGAATATCTCTGCGGAGCAGATGATAGGCATGT
Organism: Bacteroidales bacterium; assembly: GCA_023145125.1. GTDB lineage: Bacteria > Bacteroidota > Bacteroidia > Bacteroidales > B18-G4 > B18-G4. The sequence goes on from JAGLEK010000482.1 coordinate 401, forward strand.
CAGGCTCAGGCATGGCCATCGGGCTGTCGATAGCTACCTATGAGTGGATGGCAGCGTTAACACTCATCATTGTTGGTAAATACTTCCTTCCGATATTCATCGAGAAAGGCCTGTACACCATTCCTGAATTCATTGAGAAGCGCTTCAGCACCAATCTCAAGACCATCCTTGCCGTATTCTGGATAGCGCTGTTTATCTTCGTAAACCTTACTTCTGTGCTTTTCCTCGGTGGAAAAGCCATAGACACTATACTTGGCCAGGGAGACGGAAGCATGATATTCCCTGCCATTGTTGCCCTTGCCTTATTCGCTGCCGCGTACTCACTTTACGGCGGCCTGGCAGCCGTTGCCTGGACCGATGTAATACAGGTTACCCTGCTGGTCATCGGGGGGATGATCACTACCGTGATCGCACTTGATCATGTGACCCCTGACGGCGGAATATTCAACGGTATCAGCCATGTATACGAAACTGCCGGGGATAAATTTCATATGATATTAAAAAGAGGAAATCCTGAGTTCATGAACCTGCCCGGCATCGGCGTTTTGATAGGTGGCATGTGGATCGCCAACCTGTATTACTGGGGCTTCAACCAGTATATCATCCAGCGTACCCTTGCAGCCAAAAGCCTGAAGGAAGCGCAGAAAGGGATCGTATTTGCTGCATTCCTGAAACTGATAATCCCCCTTTTCGTTGTGGTCCCGGGCATCATCGCCTATGTGATGTTTACCGACCCCCAGGGCACAGCTGTGATCGATGGTGTGCAGGATGCATTTCTGAAATCAGACGGGAGCATGAACTACGATAAAGCCTACCCATGGCTGATCAGTACCTTCATCCCTTCAGGCCTCAAGGGCCTGGTGGTTGCCGCCCTGGCAGCAGCCATTGTATCTTCACTGGCCAGCATGGTAAACTCCACCTCCACCATCTTCACCATGGATATTTACAAACCATACCTGGCAAAGAAAAACGGGAAGAACAGGGATGTAATGGTTGGACGTATAGCGGCCGGATCAGCGCTTCTAATTGCAATATTTGTGGCTCCCGCCCTGGGAAATATCGAGCAGGCATTTCAATATATCCAGGAGTATACTGGTGTAGTGAGCCCGGGCATCCTGGCCGTATTCATGATGGGGCTGTTTTATAAAAAAGCGAACAATAAAGGGGCCATTGTTGGTGTAATGTCTTCTATTCCTGTGGCGCTGGCCTTAAAGACCCCTTCACTTGAGCTGCCCTGGATGGACCAGATGTTGTATACCTTCCTTATCACCATGGTTGTTATCGTCTTTGTAAGCCTCTCAACAAACAAGCTGCATGACGATCCTAAAGCGATCAATGTAACCAGCGATACTTTTAAAACCGGCAAGGCATTTAATGTTGCTGCCTATGCGATCTGCATAATACTTGTGGTTCTGTATACAGTCTTTTGGTAATAATAGATTCCAATATGACCCGTATAAAGTTTAGTAAAATAACTCTGTTCGTTCTACTTCAACTTCTTATTGTTGACGGCACAACTTGCTATAGTCAGGTGAATGAGACAGATAAGAAGCAAAGAAAGGAAGAGAACTGTGAGCAACAGGATTTCAGGGACCTTTTTGGTAAAAAAGATAAGCCTGCGAAGCCACCCAGAAAAACCATGCTCCTTGTGCTCCCGAATGTGAGCTCTAACCCGGCCAATGGTTTCTTGCTGGGTGTTGGTGGATCTGCAGGTTGGTTCTGGGGCCCACGTGAAACCACCAGGGTTTCAGTCATTGGCTTCTCAGCTGCAGTGACAACAAAAAAACAATTTCTGGCTTTTGCAAAATCGAATGTCTACACTACTGATGACAGGTTCTATTTACAGGGCGATTGGCGTTTCTATATCTACAAAGCCCCCACATGGGGACTGGGAACAAATGCCCCGGATACTGTGGACGTACCAAGCCAATTGTCGTGGCAGGGAGCCGATCTGGAAGAAACGGATGGGGCATACCCCATGAATTACGACTACATCAAGTTTCATGAGATCATAAATTATAAGGTCAAAAAATACCTCTATGCCGGCGTGGGCTACCACCTCGATCTATATACCAATATAAAAGATAATTTGCTTGAGCTGGATAGCCTCCCAAAGCAATTAACACCGCATTATTTATATTCGAAGCTGTATGATTTTAATCCGGAAAAATACACACTCTCCGGAATCAGCTTGAATCTTGCCTATGATTCCCGCGATAATTTAATGAACCCCTATAAGGGTTATTACGCCAATATCAATTACCGCTATAATCCTACCTTCCTCGGAAGTGACCAGAATTCATCATCCCTCTGGCTCGAATTCAGGACTTATGTAGGCTTATCAAAAAAAACACCACGGCATCTGGTAGCCTTCTGGGTTTACGGAAATTTCCTGATTACGGGTAACCAACCATACTTAACCTTAATGGGCCTGGGTGAAGACCAGAAAGGCCGCTCAGGCAGAGCGTATGTTGCCGGGCGTTTTCGTGGCGAAGACCTGGTATATGGGGAAGTGGAGTACCGGTTTCCAATCACACAATGCAGCAAAATGCTTGGGGGTGTCCTCTTCTTAAATGTAACAACCGCATCAAACAGGACTACTAATGTCCCATTGTTCGCCTATCTCCGACCCGGAGCGGGCTTCGGCTTCCGCTTTATGATCAACAAGCACTTCCGGACAAACATCAACTTTGATATTGGTTTTGGGCACAGGTCGAAGGGGTTTTATTTTTCCGGCACAGAAACATTTTAAACAATTTGGTTATTGAGTTGTTACTTTGCTAATATTATTTAACTAACGAATTGGCTGATTAATATTTCAGCAAATTTTAACCAAATTATTTAATTTTGAAAAAAACTACTTTACTTCTTATTATGTTACTTTTTGCAGGCGGTATTTTTGCCCAGAAAGGTGGTGTTGCCCCCCTTGCAAAAGGTGAAAAACAATTAAACTTCGGAACAGGTTTCAGCGGAAATGGGATACCGGTTTATGTATCCATGGATTTTGCAATTCACAAAGATATTACCCTGACACCTGAGGTTCATGTGAAGTTTGATGATAAGATAAAAGGCGGCATACTGTTTAAGGCAGATTACCATTGGAATTACCTTATCGGAATTCCAAACAACTGGGACTTTTACGCAGGTGCACGGGCCGGATTTGATTTCGGTGATGATTTCACACCCGACATCGGCATCCAGGTGGGTGGCCGCTGGTACTGGAGTCCCAAATGGGGCATGAACCTTGAACTTGCCGGTGGTACCGGCTTTGGCACCACATTTGGCCTCAGCATGAAGCTGTAGGAGCCACAAAAAAACATTTATTGACAGAAATAGAGATCAATGCCCCGGTGAATAAAATCCGGGGCATTTTTATTTATAATAAGAAATACACTGATTGAAATATTTTAATTTAATTTTTCTCTTTAATTTTGGTGGATGTCAAAGCCTTCCATACTTCAAATTTTCCTTATTGCATGCGTAATTTTTCTTTCCGGTTGCGGTGATATCCAAAACAAAAAGCCAAACTTTGTTTTCATCCTGGTAGACGACCTCGGCTGGACCGACCTGGCCTGTTATGGCAGTGATTTCCATGAAACGCCTAACATCGACAGACTGGCATCAGAGAGCATGCTATTTACCAATGCTTACGCTGCCTGCCCGGTCTGTTCACCCACCAGGGCAGCCATCATGACCGGGAAATATCCCTCCAGAGTGAATATTACAGATTGGATACCGGGAGATGACCCTAAGAACAGGGAATTAACGGGGACCATAGACCAAAATGAGCTTACTCTTGAAGAGATAACCCTGGCTGAAGCACTGAAGCAAAACGGATATAAGACATTCTTTGCAGGGAAATGGCATCTGGGTGATGAAGGTTTCTTTCCGGAGGATCAGGGTTTTGATGTCAATATTGGTGGGCATCATCGGGGATCCCCACCGGGAGGATATTATACTCCTTATAAAAACCCGAAACTCAGCGATGGCCCCGATGGGGAATATCTTACTGACAGGCTTACAGATGAATCTATCAGATTTATGAAAGAAAATAAAGACCGGCCTTTTTTACTTTATTTATCATTCTATACAGTTCATACCCCCATACAGGCGAACAATGAATATGCAGGCCACTATCGGGAAAAGCTCCATGAATTAGGAGAACCTGATGTGGAACGGATGCCGGAACATATGGCGTTTACCACGCAACAGCAGCTAAATGCCGATTACGCTTCCATGGTGCATGCCCTGGATGTAAACATAGGCCGCTTGCTTGGCACAATTGAGGATCTCGGTATTTCTGATAATACCGTAATCATCTTTACTTCTGATAACGGGGGGCTCTCTACGATAACCAACCCAAACTGGACGGCCCCCACCTCCGTGAAGCCATTAAGGGCCGGCAAAGGATGGTGTTATGAAGGAGGCATCAGGGTACCTTTGATAATTAAAACGCCGGAAATGAATATGTCGACAGTCTGTGATAAGCCGGTCATCAGCATGGACTTCTACCCTACCATCCTCGAACTTGCCGGTATTGTACCAATGCCGGATCAACACATGGATGGAGCAAATTTATCGCCACTACTGCATGGCACCAAAGAATTTGAAAGAGAAGATATATTCTGGCACTACCCGCATTATCATTCCAGCGGCTGGACACCCGGAGCAGCCATCAGATCCGGCAAATGGAAACTCATCGAATTTTATGAACTCAATAAAACGGAATTATATGACCTTGAAAACGATCCGGGTGAGAATAATGATCTGGCTGAGGTTTATCCTGAAAAAGTTAAAGAGATCCATGAGAAACTATCCTTACTTCAAAAAAATACAGGAGCCCTTTTCCCTACCCGGAACCCAAATAACCAATAACATGAAATAATTCAAAACTCAAAACCCAAAACTCAAAACTGATTTTCTTATCTTTATCCTGATTATGAAAAAAATAAAAGCAACTTTTAGCCAAATTATCTTTGTATTGCTGTGTTCACTACTTATGATCACAACAAAGGTAAATGCCCAGGGCAATATTACAACTTCTATCCTGGAACCGATCTGGGAAGTACCGGATACCATTATCCCTATTGATGCTACGGATATTATCAGCAGTGCCGAAACCAGCTCAACGATACTTTCAGAAGTTAGTAAAAGCCTGCCGGATTCCGCATTGATGGCTGATTATTCAAACAGGCTGGCAGAAGTAATCGGGATAATCGACACCATCTACATTGAATTAGAGGGGTATGATCAGGAAGATGTCGGTTACAGGTTGCATCAAAATTATAAGAATCAACTTACGCTCTTACAGTCATCTATCAAGAGTTTAAAAAATGATCTGGACAAGAAATCAAAAGAATTATCAGGCCAGTGGGACAAAACGGATTTCATTGCAAGAAACTGGACACTGACATTAGAGACCGGTGAACCGGAACCACTATCTGAATCCTTACGCACTCGTTCAGAATCGATATTGGCTGAAGTCCTGGAAGAGAGAGAAATAATCAATACTCTGGGCAATGAGTTATTGGCAATGGCGGATCAGCTTCTCACAGCAAGCCAGGAATTAGAGAAACTCATCACACAAATGCTTGCGACAGAGGAAATGGTTCGGCGAAACCACCTGAGGAAAACACATCCTGCCATTTGGGAATCAGACACCCTAAGGGGAGAGGCCATCAGCCCTGTAAAAGTCTACCAATCGACAGTAACTGCTTATAAAGATGGATTAAACGGCTTTTACAGTGTTTATAAATATTGGGTATATCTTCATCTTGGTATCTTGCTGTTCCTGCTGACCGTTTCATTCATCATCAGGAGAAAACTCAATAAATGGACCCTGGATACAGATGATGAACGGATAGCCAAATTCCTTAAGATCTTTAAACGGCCGGTAGCTGTATCATTTACACTGGCCATTTTTCTTAGCTTTCTGTTATATCCCAATGCGCCCGGTGTATTCAGGGACATGAGTTCCATATTGATCATCATTCCTTTGCTTGTGGTAGCCATGCAGGTGCTTCCAAAAAAAACACATATTTATCTCTTTTCAATAACCGCCTTATTCATTTTTGAGAAATTAGTGGAGACGGTCAAGTATGGAAACTATCCTCTGCCGGGCTTCCTGCTCCTGCTTGTGTTAGTAGCAACTACTGCTTATGTTATTTGGTTTATCATCAGGAGAGGCCGTAAGTATAAGAATGCTGCAAAGCGTAATATCAGGTGGATGGATATATCCCTATGGCTGGCCCTGATCATTTTGCTGGCAGCACTCGTTGCGCATATATTAGGCTATGTTGCATTTGGCTTTTACCTGTTCAAAGGCGTCATTATCAGTATAATGGCCGGCTTGCTGATCAGTGTCAGCGTGAACATCATTGATGGGTTCTTTACCCTGATCATCATGGGTAAATCATCACAGGTGCATGGCTTGGTCTACGAATATGGCGACAAGCTTGTAAACAGGATCATCAGGGTTGTAAAACTTGTGGCCGTCATCTACTGGCTAGGAATCGTACTCAAAAGGTTTCTCATTTATAATGAAGTAATCGGATGGCTGGAGGATATATTCCAATCCCAGTGGAAAGTCAATGAGACGACCTTCTCCCTGAAAGGTATTATTTTGTTCGGACTTATTATTTTTCTGGCAATATGGCTTGCACGTTTTATCAGGTTATTGATGGAAAAGGAGTTGTTTCCGAGGATAAAATTTGGCCGGGGAGTGCCCGGAATTATCAGCCTGATTGTAAGGTATACCATTATCACCATCGGTTTCATACTTTCGCTGAGTGTGCTGGGCGTCGATATGACTAAACTCACCATCCTTATCGGGGCACTCGGTGTGGGTATCGGTTTTGGGTTACAGGATCTTATCAACAACCTGATATCGGGGTTCATACTGATATTTGAAAGACCAATACAGGTTGGCGATACAGTGCAGTTTGGCGAAAGGGAAGGAAAAGTTAAAGAGATCGGAATACGTTCAAGCATAATAAAGACCTACGATGGATCTGAGGTGATCGTTCCCAATGGGAAACTCATTTCAGAAGAACTGATCAACCTAACATTGTCAGACCCAATTTTGCGTGTTGAGATCAATGTAGGCACAGAGTACGGGAGTGATCCACAGGAAATCATCGATATACTGGTGATGCAGGCTAAACTTCATCCTGATGTTATTCCGAACCCTGAAACATTTGCCATCTTCTTTGGATATGGTGATTTTGCATTGAACTTTAGGCTATATGCTTATACTCTTGAAGTAAATTCACGCCTCAGGATACGCAGTGAACTGAACCTTGCTATTTTTCAAGCCTTCAAAGAGGCCAATATCAAGATTCCTTTCCCGATACAGGATCTTAATGTGAATATTTTGGATAAAAAGGAAACGGAGAAATAGATGAGACGGGGGAGAATGAGTGCCGAGTGCCGAGTGCCGAGTGCTGAGTGCCGAGTG
>JAGLEK010000483.1 GCA_023145125.1 Bacteroidales bacterium
GGGATGTTCTCCGGCTTATCTTCCGTATGTACAATGCCGATATGTTGCTTGAGGAATAACTTCGCCGCCAGGAGAACATCTCTGTCGTCGTCAATAATGAGGATTTTTGCTTCCATTTTACTCATAAGCCCCGGGTTAAATTGTCAGATGACCTATACTACCAATTATCATGCAAGAATATATAACTCCCTGAGACTAAATACCTACTAATATCAAACAAGGTTCCTCCGGTCCCAAGGACAGGTAAATTTAGGCATATTGTTCGTATTTGTACATGATATTGAACGATTCTGGACACCATAAGGAGTGAACAAATAAATGACATCTCCTATATCACTGAATTAGTGTTATTTATGATAAGTGGCACAGATTTAGTTAAAAAATGTTAAACCAAATTATACTTAAATGGACCGACCTATCAAAAAAAAGAAGTGGACAACAAAGCGGATCTTAATGATCGGATCTATTCTTGTCTTCCTTATGTTCCTTGTCTATCTCCTCTTCTTCAGGGATAAACAAAGCAGGCTATATGTGAACAAGGACCAGCTAAGCATCGCCACGGTCATGGAAGATAAATTTCAGGAGTTCATACCGGCAGATGGCATTGTATTTCCAAAGAACACGGTATATATTGATGCCGTTACCGGGGGTATTGTAGAAGCTGTTTATGTGGAAGATGGTGCCATTCTAAAGAAGGGAGATCCAATCTTAAAGCTTATGAATGCCAATATGGAGCTTAGCACAATGGAGCAGGAGACAAGGATGCTTGATGCCATTAACAATCTCCAGAATACAAAGATCCAGCTTGAACAGAGCAAGTTTCTCAGGGAGAAGGAAATTGCCACTCTCACATATCAGCTTCAGCAGGCGGAAAATGATTATAATCGCAAAAAGCAGCTATTTGAAAACCAGGTTATTTCACTTAAGGACTGGGAAGATGCCGAACGCAATTATATTGGATTAATGAGGCAGCTTGAGCTCAGCGAGGAGTTGCAGAAGCTTGATTCGGTATTTGCTTATTCCCAGATCAGGCAAATTAACAAATCCATTCTCAGGATGGGCGACAATCTCGAGTTGTTGAGAAGAACCATCGAAAACCTGAACATCAAAGCGCCTGCTGCTGGTAAATTATCATCATTCAGTGCAGAAATAGGCGAGATCAAGCAGGTGGGTGAACATCTGGGACAGATCGATATGCTGGATGGCTTTAAGCTGAAAACCAGGATTGATGAAAGGTATATTTCACGAGTTTTTGTTGGCCAGGAAGCTGAATTTGACTTCAATAAAAAAACATACAGATTAAAGATCAGCAAGATATATACTGATGTGGTAAGCGGTACCTTCGAAGTTGACCTGTTGTTTGTTGGTGATTACCCGAAGCATATCAAACGCGGGCAGACAGTGCAATTAAGGGTGATCTTCAGCAGTGCCAGCGATGCCATCATTGTAAAAAGGGGCGGATTCTTCCAGGAAACAGGAGGCAACTGGATATACGTGGTTGATCCCTCCGGAAGCTATGCTGAAAAAAGAGAGATCAGCATTGGCCGTCAAAACACACGCTATTATGAGGTTAAAGGCGGGCTGGATCCCGGCGAGAAGGTGATCGTTTCATCCTACAAATCATTTGGCAGCAAAGACAAGCTAATATTCAGAAACTGATCCAACAAAATAATCACTCCTTAAATTTCTCATTATGAAAGAAGTCGTAATCCTAATCCCTGACGTTGATGTTGAACAAAATATCGAGATAGAAGTCAGAATAAATGGCCGAAAGAAAACCCTTCAATACAGGGTAGAGCTGCTCACCTGGGAAGGCAATGATGACCCGCCAACTGATCCGGTACCCATACTTAAGAAAAAAATTGATGAATATGACAAGGATTGGGAACTGATGGAGATCGGGGCACCGGGGAAGGACAGTATTCCGTTGATGTTTCGCAAGAAACCTGAGAAGAATAGTGTCTAAAATCCAAATCTCAAAATTCAAATTTCAAAAAAAATTCAAAAC
>JAGLEK010000484.1 GCA_023145125.1 Bacteroidales bacterium
GTTCCGATCACATCATCTGCTTCGTATCCGTCAACCTTCAGAACAGGGATATTTAATGCTTCAATAAGCTCAATAATATATGGTATTGCAAGGGCAATATCTTCCGGCATTTTATCCCTGTTTGCCTTGTATTCTGCATACTCCTTCACCCTGACAGTAGGGGCCTGGGTATCAAAGGCAACTCCAATATGGCTGGGCTGCTCATTCCTGATAATATCTAAAAGTGTATTTGCAAAACCAAGAATGGCAGAGGTGTTGAGCCCTTTGGAATTTATCCTGGGGTTCTTATTCAGTGCAAAATACGCCCTGTATATCAAGGCCATGGCGTCCAGCAAGAATAATTTCTTTTTATCCGGCATACAATTACATTTTGCACAAAAGTAATATTTTATCAAGCGATTACGACCTGCTAAGTCCATTCATTCAAAGGTTGCAGCTTGAAACCATGGTTTTTTTATGAACAGCCTTCACTTGATAAGTTGTTTTAGTTTATTGTAATAATTGCCTGAAAATATTGTTGCTTTATATAATAAACTGTCTGCCCATGCCAAGAAAGAAAAAGCAAAAAAAGATATTTGTGTTGGACACTTCGGTGATCCTTTACAACCACAATGCCATTTACAGCTTTGAAGACAATGATGTTGCCATCCCGATTACGGTACTGGAAGAGCTCGATCATTTTAAGAAAGGCAATGAGACAAAGAACTTCGAGACCCGTGAGTTCATACGTATCATGGACAGGTTGTCAACAAATAATTCGCTTCAGAACTGGATCCCCGTCGACCGGCCCAAACATGGCCATTTCAAGGTGATAATGCAGGAAAGAGCCAACGCCCTTGATGCCACAAAGGTCTTTGGTGAGGATACTGCCGACCATCGCATTCTGAATGCCACCCTGAGCATGTGCGAAGAACACCCGGAGAAAAAAGTGATACTGGTTTCCAAGGATATCAATCTCCGCCTGAAAGCAAAATCGCTCAATATCCCGGCAGAGGACTTTGAAACAGGCAAGATAAAGGATCTGGAGTCGCTATATACAGGCAGAACCATTATAGAGGGGTTGACAAAAGAAGTGATCGACAATATTTATGAAAATGGGTTTTGTATGCCGGAAGATATCGGTATCAAAAATCCTATCCCAAACCATTATTTCATCCTTAAAAACAATCGTACCTCAGCACTGGTATACTACAACCCGATACTTGAAAGAATAGAGCGTATTGAAAAAACCCCTGCTTACCGGATCACCCCCAGGAATGCAGAACAGGTATTTGCCCTTCACGCCATCTCCAATCCGAAAGTAAAACTGGTAACCCTGCAGGGGGTGGCAGGAACCGGAAAAACATTACTTGCACTGGCCGGTGCACTCGACCAGAAAAAGAATTTCAAACAAATCTACCTGGCCAGGCCAATTGTCCCACTGAGCAACAAAGATATCGGGTATCTGCCCGGAGATATTGCATCAAAGCTGAACCCATATATGGAACCCCTCTGGGACAACCTCAAGTTCATACAGAACCAGTTCAACGAAAAAGACAGGGAGTTTAAGAAGATCAGCGACGCCCTCGAGCAGGAAAAGCTGGTGATCACACCACTGGCCTATATCAGGGGAAGAAGCATTTCCAATGTTTGTTTTATTGTAGATGAGGCACAAAACCTGACTCCGCATGAGGTAAAGACCATCATCACCCGTGCAGGTGAAAACACAAAGATCATCTTCACCGGTGATATTTACCAGATCGACACCCCTTACCTGGACTCCCAGAGTAACGGACTCTCCTATTTAATTGACAAGATCAAACATCATGAGATCTATGCGCATGTAAGACTGGAGAAAGGTGAACGCTCAGAGCTGGCCAACCTGGCGAATGAGCTTTTATAGGTCTTAGCCCTTTTCGCGATAAACCACATTCAGAACAACAGTACCAACAACTTTAAGGGTGTTTATGTCGATGCTTTCAAGATTGTCGTTCACGGTGTGCCAGTGGTCGAAAAAGCTTCCATTTGCTGATTCCGGATCCAGATGAATAATATTGATGGTCGGGATATTGGCGATCTTATTCAAATAATAATGATCATCGGTAATATAGCTTCCTCTTTCCCCCGGGAAGTATTTTTCATAGCCAAGATCCTCAGCAATGGCCCATACCTTTTTGACCCTTGAGGGGGCATACATCATCGAAAAGCCTTCCATCAGGAAGGTGGCATCCTTTACGCCGACCATATCCAGTAGGATCCCGTACCGGGCCCTGTAATTGGATTTATGCGGGTTGTTGGCCCAATATTGCGAGCCCAGGCCCCAGTTATCCTCACCGGCATAGTTTTGGGCATCCTGGGGCGG
>JAGLEK010000485.1 GCA_023145125.1 Bacteroidales bacterium
TTCCCCTGCAGCCTGATAAGCACTCATCTTCCCGGCAAGCACCTTCTTTTCCAGTTCTTTGATCCGTTGTTTGACCTTATCATCTCCAAAAAACCTGTCTTTCAGCTGCCTGTCGATGCTGTCGTACATGGCATGCACTGTCTGTTCTCGTCTTTTCAGATAGAAGTAATCGCTATCCCCGGTCATCATAGAGCGATAACGTTCGATGATCCCCCAGATGTCAGTGATGCCAAGGTTTTGTATTGCCGAACAGGTTTCTACAGGAATTTCCCAACCTGATACTGTGGCCGGGTATAGGTGAAGTGCATTTTTATACTCTCTTTGGGCCAGTTCGGCCTTCTGTATGTTGGTGCCATCGGCCTTATTGATGACAATGGCGTCGGCCATCTCCATGATGCCACGCTTGATGCCCTGCAGTTCATCGCCGGCACCGGCCAGCATCAGCAGCAGGAAGAAGTCAACCATGGAATGGACAGCTGTTTCAGATTGTCCTACGCCCACAGTTTCCACGAATATACAGTCGAAGCCGGCTGCCTCGCAAAGGATAATGGCCTCACGGGTTTTTCTTGCCACGCCTCCCAGTGAGCCTGAGGAGGCTGAGGGACGGATAAAGGCATCCGGATCGTTGGCAAGGTCTTCCATGCGGGTCTTATCGCCCAATATGCTCCCCTTGCTGCGGCTGCTGCTTGGATCGATGGCCAATACGGCCACTTTATGCCCTGATGAGGTCAGGTGCTTCCCCAGGGCCTCAATGAACGTGCTCTTGCCTACTCCAGGCACCCCGGTGATCCCCACACGGATAGATTTCCCGGCATGTGGCAGGCATCCGCTTATGATCTCCTGTGCCAGTGCATGATGTTTTGGGAGAGCACTTTCAACCAGTGTGATGGCCTTGCTCAGCAGGGTGCGGTTCCCATCCAGGATCCCCTGAACATATTCTTTCGTCTCCAGATTATCTGCCCGGATACTACTAAAACGCTCCGCTGCATCCTTGTTCACCTGTGGCGGCGGATCAATGCCCTTTTTTACATGCAGGGCGGAATTCTTAGTTTTCTTTTTACTGGTCATTGAGTGTAGTGCAAATATAGTAAAAGTGTTGGGTGTTGGGTGTTGAGTGTTGAGTTGGTTATTGATTAAAGGTTATAAGTTTTCACTTTTTATCATTTTACCTGGGGACATTTTATCGAAATTGGTATTAATAAGTAGAGAACAATAATAACACATGGAAAAACCCAAAATTATTGATATTAGTTTTCATTAGCCTCAAAGGAAGCCAGGGAAACCCAATACTGGCTCAAAATATTAGATCAAGGCAAATTGGCTAATTGTAATTTAAAGGAATATCTGGACGAAATAAAAAGCATTATAAATATCACCACCGCAATAGTCAAGACAACACAAAAAAGCCTGAATCAAGAGTAACCAATAATTTTCGAACTTTCCACCAATCCAACACTCAACACCCAACACCCAAAACTACCGAGGAATCCTCCATGCAAAACCGAAACTCGCAAACCCATCCGGAGAATTCTTACTGATCCCCATGCCACCTGAAACATCAAATTGAAGGTTGTTACGCACCGGGAAGGTGAAACCCATGTTGAAGCGATGATCTGAATACTCCCCTGCAGGCAGGAAGCCATACAGCTCCACAAAGGCACCCAACCATTTGGCAATGCTAATGCCCAGTGCTGTTGTGTAAACCGTTGTAAAATCACTTTGCTTCCAATCGATCCTGGAGCCGAAGTTAAAACCAAAACTAAAAACCTTGCTCAGATACCAGGAGCCGGAAAAGATGATGTTATGTAAAACATTACCGTCATCGAAATCTTTTGAGGCAGCGAAGGGCAGATCAATATGCGACAATAATGCCATTGTGGGGATGGGCCCGTCACCGTGAATGAAATTCCACTTAAAGCCAATCACTAATGGGACAAACCCACTCAGGCTGGTCTTTTCTTCTGTAATTTCATTTTCTTTGTCGACACCGGCATAAGCAACACCAACCCTGGCTTCAAACCTGTCAGCAATACCATAACGGAATAGTGTCCCGTTAAATCCCAATTCCTTTGTAGAAACTCCTTCATTTTTACCCCAGCCAAAGTTAAATCCGCTCTCTATCTGGAAGGTCTTTTTTGGGACGGTCACAGCCGACTCGGTCCGGTCGGGGCGGTCGGTTACCATTGGTGGATTATCGTCCTGGGAGAATGCTGAATGAAAGATGTAAAGAGAAAGTATGATCATAAATACATGCTTCATAACATACAGATATTAGGTTATGCAAATAATAACAAACTTGCTGCCATCACCATCATGCCGGCAATAAGGCCATAGATGGACAGGTGGTGCTCGCCGAATTCCTGAGCAGCCGGTAAAAGCTCATCAATGGAAATGAAAACCATGACCCCGGCCACTCCGGCGAATATCATTCCAAAGAGCAACGGGCCCAGAAAAGGCATCAGGATGAGGAATCCGATCGCCGCACCAACAGGTTCGGCCAGCCCGGAGGAGAAGGAATACCAGAATGCTTTTTTCTTATTCCCGGTTGCATAGTATATGGGTACAGAAACAGCAATTCCTTCAGGAATGTTGTGGATGGCAAT
>JAGLEK010000486.1 GCA_023145125.1 Bacteroidales bacterium
TATTACATCATAGCCGGTGAAGCCTCAGGCGATTTACATGCATCAAACCTGATGAAGGAGCTGAACAAGCGTGATGCAGCGGCAGACTTTCGTTGCTGGGGCGGTGACCTGATGGAGGAACAGGGAGGGATGCTGGTTAAGCACTACCGTGATCTTGCCTTTATGGGGTTCCTGGAGGTCTTGCTCAATATCAGGACCATTCTGCGGAATATGAGATTCTGCAAGAAGGATATTCTTGCTTATAAGCCTGATGTGCTTATCCTTGTCGACTATCCCGGTTTTAACCTGAGAATTGCAAAATTTGCTGCTGAGCAGGGGATAAGGGTGTTCTATTATATTTCACCACAGGTGTGGGCCTGGAAGAAATCGAGAGTGTTCAAGATCAGGAAGTATGTGGAACGCATGTTTGTGATCCTGCCTTTTGAAAAAGATTTTTACAGCAAATATGATTATGAAGTAGACTTTGTCGGCCATCCCTTGCTGGACGCTATCGGGGTGGAAACAAAGGATAATGATGACCTCAGGGACACAGCCGGCCTTGACGACAGGCCTGTAATTGCCGTTCTGCCCGGCAGCAGAAAGCAGGAGATCCGGAAAATGCTGCCTGTGATGAAGGAAATGGCAGGCCAGTTCCCGGATCATCAATTTGTTATTGCAGCTGCCCCATCCACACCGGATCAAATTTATCTCGATGTGATTAAAGATACGGATCTGAAGCTTGTCAGAGGCCGGATGCACGACCTCCTGCGCATTTCCGCCGCTGCCATGGTCACTTCCGGTACGGCAACTCTCGAAACCGCCTTGTTCAGGGTGCCTGAGGTAGTATGCTATAAAGGTGGCTGGATCTCATATCTTATCGCCCGCAGGCTTGTGAAAGACATTGAATACATCTCTCTTGTCAACCTTATCATGGACCATGAAGTTGTCAAAGAACTCATCCAGGGCGATTTCAACACCAAAAACCTTAAAAAAGAACTCGCCCTCCTTATTACCGACGAGGCCTACCGGGCAAAAATGCTTTCCGAACTTGATGCATTGCAAAATAAACTTGGCGGCCCCGGCGCCTCGGAGATGGCTGCTGGCTTGATGTACCAGAGGCTGGTGAATAAAGAATAGAGAACAAGGAACCCTCCTACGCTACGCTTCGGCGGGCAAGCAAGGAATAAGAATAAGAATAAGAATGGGGAAGGGGATTCGATATTCGATATTCGATATTTGATATTCGATATTTTAAAAGAAAACTGGGTCTTGCTAGTCCGGCTTTATCCTGTATCCAGCATCCAGCACAAGCCTTAGTGCAGCAAATTAATGGCTCCATAATTCTGATATCTGATATCTGATATCTGATTTCCCGCCCCCAGCCTCCAGCATCCAGCTTCCAGTATCCAGCATCCAGCATCTAATCCCAGTGCGACATTTTCCAAAAATCAGTATTAATAGATAAGAGTACACAGTATCAATATTTATTAATACAATACAATGTGGAGCCGCATACCGCTTGTCAGGCTGATCATCCCATATATAGCAGGGATACTTCTTTCCGTTGGTGTAAGCTTCAACATATCGCTGGATATTACGGTTTTGTGGATCTCTGCCATTAT
>JAGLEK010000487.1 GCA_023145125.1 Bacteroidales bacterium
GCTGCGCATTTTGGGGCAGGGATCAGGATCCCTGTTGGCCTCCCCAGGTTATTTGTGGAATTACGGTATTCGCAGGGCCTGGTGAACCTCACCGATGAACCCATCGAAAAAAGCTATGTGCCACGAGTAAAAACAAGTGGTTTTAAGGTGCTGGCCGGCATTGAAATTCCTTTAAAAAGAACAAATAAATAATCCGCCATGAAAAAGCTGATATATATACTCATACTTGCTCTGATATGCGTCAACGCAGGTAATGCCCAGACAACCACTTCCGTCACCGAATCAAAGATTCCCGGACTGGATGGCCATACTTTCCCATCTATGGAGCACTTCCGAAGTTCTTTCGTCTCGACTAGTTTACAAGCTAACTTAGGCTTTGGGACCACTTCGCTACTAAAAATAGGGGGCATACAGATTGGTGATCATGAAATATTATCATTTGAGGGAAAGATCCTGTTTTTCAGCATGGAGGTACAATATCAGCAACGATTCAACCCCTGGCTGGCAATGTTTTTCTCATTTTCTATGACGGGGCGTGTAGGAACAGATATGTCTATGATCCTGGCCGATGGGGTTAATACAATTAGCGGTGGAAATATCGGATGGTTGATAAGGATCAAACAAAGCAAAAAGTTTAACCTGTCAGGCACAGTCAAAATTACAAACCTGACCGGCAATTTCATAAATGTCACAGAGTATTTTGAAGACGTTATCAATGATGTCCCCGACCCCACCATAACAAAGAAGATCCCATCGATGAGTGCCGGGGTCGGTATTCAGGGAGCCTATGCATTTAATCCCATGTTTGGAATGCAATTCCATGCTGATTATGCCATTGGCGAGTCTTTCGAACGTAAGGGATCCATTGGTTATTATTCAGCCGGGCTGATGGGCGATGTTGACTTCATGCCGGAGCAGGACGTACCTGTTGGCCTTGCTTTGGGGTATATATTGACTTCCGCTCCCGATATTGTAATGAGCGAAGGAGGAGTAACACATTTAATGACAGGAAAGTTAGGATACACCGGTTCAAAGGAATTCGAACTGGGCTTACAGTATACTTATTACCATCTGAAACTTAAAAGCGTTGACAAAAAGCCCAGCATAAGTACATTTGCGCTTGTGCTGAAATTTTATTTCTAATAATTCAGAACCTTAACTAAGTCGATTTATTAAAGGTAGTTGCATTGGCCTGATCGGTGGGCATAATAACCACATCATTGATGTTTGCGTGATCAGGAAGTGTAGTTGAGAAATATACCACCTCAGCTACATCTTCAGGCGTAAGCGGCCTGTAATCACGATAAACCCTTGCCGCCTTTTCTTCGTCGCCCTTGAAACGTACAAGGCTGAATTCTGTCTCTACGGCACCCGGTGCCACCTGTGTAACACGTATACCATCTTTAAGCAGGTCCTGTCGCATGCCTTTGGTAATTGCATCAACAGCATGCTTGGTAGCACTATATACATTACCTTTCGGATAGACTTCCTTTCCGGCAATAGAGCCAATATTTATGATGTGGCCATGGCCCCGGCTTATCATGAGGTTGGCAACTGCTTTTCCTACATACAGCAAACCCTTGATATTGGTGTCGATCATCGTATCCCAATCATCTTCACTCCCACCCTGGAACGGATTAAGCCCCAGGGCAAGGCCGGCATTGTTCAGCAGCACATCAATATTTTTCCACTCTTCGGGTAAGCCTGAAACAGCTGCTTTGACCTGCTCCTTATCCCTGACATCCAGCTCCAGTATGAATACATCTATTCCATATAACTCTTTAAGCTGCGCCCCGACTTGCTGCAGGCGTTCTTTTCTCCTGCCGGAGATGATCACATTGAAGCTGTTTTCTGCAAACTTGTGTGCACAGGCTTCTCCGATACCGGAAGTAGCACCGGTGATTAAAACGATCTTATTCATAAAGTCTTACTTTTTCTTTTCGATCCATTTACGGGCATTTACGAATGCTTCTATCCAGGG
>JAGLEK010000488.1 GCA_023145125.1 Bacteroidales bacterium
TACTGGCTCGACGACAGTTTTTTCTCCTTTTCAAGGACTTTATACAGCGGCGCTTTTTTTCCGCTTGAGAATAGTTCAGCAAGATAGGAGAGGGGATAAGCATCGTCATTATATTCCTCGACAGTGGGCCATAGCATACGGAATTGTGCTGCACGGGCGAAATTATCTTCGTGATAAAACTTTTTGGTTTCTTCCAGTGTAACAGGAATAGGTTCAGGATCAGGAACATCGTTTCCCTTCGGGATTTCACCGAAATACAGTTCGATCAGCTTTTTGGCTTCGGCAATTTCAAAGTCACCGGCCAGGACAAGCGTTGCATTGTTAGGAACATAGAATTTTGAATGGAACTCCTTAACATCTTCAATGGTTGCGCTGGTAAGGTCTTCCATCTCCCCGATAACCGTCCAGCTGTATGGGTGTCCTTCCGGATAGAAGTTATGTGCGATCACCGTACCGGTATGTCCGTATGGCCGGTTATCTACCATTTGCCGTTTTTCATTTTGTACAACATTTTGCTGGTTTGCAAACGACTTAGGAGTTACTGTATTGATCATATAGCCCATCCTGTCGGATTCGAGCCATAATATTAGTTCAAGCGCATTCTTAGGCACTACTTCAAAATATGTTGTGGCATCATTACCGGTTCCTCCGTTGAGCGTACCCCCTGCATTCTGTATCAGCTTGAAGAACTGATCCTCACCAACATTTTCAGAGCGCTGGAACATCATATGCTCGAACAGGTGGGCAAAGCCTGTCCTGCCCGGCACTTCACGGTTTGAACCGACATGATACTGCACCGCAAGTGCCACGATCGGGTCGGACTTATCGACGTGCAGGATCACATCCAGGCCGTTGGAAAGAGAATACTTTTCGTAATCAAGGCTTAGTTCTGTATCCTTTTGCTGGGTACAGCCTAACATAAACAGGATGCTGAGTGAGAAGAGAAGATAAAATAGTTTTTTCATGGTTTTAGTTTGTTGGTGAATGGATTTTATATGAGTATGCAATATATGAATCTTTTGCACGGATAGTGGTGTACCGTTGATAAATGGTAATATCTGGTGTGCAAATGGTTGGTGATAATTGACTGAGTAGGCAGTTGACGGTAGACGGTAGACGGTAGACGGTTGACAGTAGACGGTTGACAGTTGGCAGTTGACCGTTAACCGTTAACCGTCAACTTCTTAACGCGCTACAATAACTTTAGTAACCGCACTCTCATCACCTGCCTGCAA
>JAGLEK010000489.1 GCA_023145125.1 Bacteroidales bacterium
TGAGGCTACTGATGCTGACAGCCTTATAATTTATTGGCCTTCGGGCATTGTTCAAAAGCTTTACAATGTTCCTGGTCAGCAACATATAACAATTGTTGAAGATGAAACAACAGGGATTAATAAAAACCCAAATAATAAGGAAATGCAGGTTGTTATAGCTCCAAACCCTGTAAAAGACTATGCAAGATTAAGTTTTATCCTTCAGGACTCACATGTGGTACGAGCCAATTTGTACACCTTGACCGGACAAAAAGTGATGGGAATTTTAAATGAATCGTTTCCAAAGGGAAATCAGGAAATTACTTTTTCAACTGAAAAGTTACATTCAGGCATATATTTGCTTAGAATTGAAACATTCGAAACTATTTATTGTACTAAAATACTAAAGCAATAAGTATGAAAAATGTATCTTTTATAACAGGGTTAATTGCAACTTTGCTATTTGCTTCCTGTACTCCAAATGCAGAAGAAATTTTAAAAAAATCATTTGAAAAATGTCAATCAATTGAAAATGGCTACTATGAAATGGATCATTACATGAAATACATGTCTGGTAATGACACGAGTTCAAGTTCTTTTATTTGTTACTTTAAAAAACTTCCTGACGACACCATTTATTCTTCTGCTTTCCACTATCAACATTTTTATGATGGTGAATATTTAAGAGATGTGTTGTACACAGGAGATGACTTCGTTAACTATTGGGCAAATGATAGTACCGGAGAAATAATGTCAAAAATACTTTGGGCAAAAGACATTAAATCCTACAGTCATAATTATACCTTTTATTCACCTATTACAAGCAGCAAAAGTTATCCCCTCCCAGATGAGCCTGATTTTACGGAAGACAAACATAACTTTCAATTTATTGGAGAAGAAATGATTGATGAGTTTACCTGTTACCATGTAAAAATGAATATTATACCAGAAAATGATAGTGCTGAAATAATGAAAACCATTCAAATCGAAAAGCATTACTGGATAAATAAATCAGATTTCACCCCGATTCAATATACAATTACTTATGTATTGGAGGAGTACAATGATACGATGTACCAATTTGAAAAGAATGTTTTAAGAAAATATGAATTGAATAATCTGAAAGATGAAACTCCTTTATCATTATCTTCTGTACCACCTTATATAAAACTTAAAGACTATGTACCATACAAAAGGCCAGAACTATTACCTGACGACACAATTGCTCCAAACTGGTCATTGTTATCACTTAAAGATGACACAATCAGTTTATCAGACTTGAAGGGGGATTTAGTGCTAATTGATTTCTTCTACAAATCTTGTCATCCATGCATGTTAGCATTGCCAGCCTTACAAAGCTTACATGAAAAATTTGAGAGCAAAGGACTTCGAATAGTCGGTATTGATCCATATGATACAAAAGAAGAAGATGATATTGATAACTTTTTGGCAAAACGCGGAGTCACTTACACAATCTTATTAGGAGGGAAAGATGTCGCTAAGGAATACCATGTATCCGGATATCCAACAATTTATTTGATTGATAAAAATGGGGAAATAATCTACTCACAAGTTGGCTATGGTGAGGCTACAGAAGATAAACTTGAAGAAATCATCAAAGAAAATCTATGAAACGATGATTAATAGAAATACTGGAATGGGGGTCCTTCTGTCGCTTCCCTCCATCAGGATGACAATTTTTATTTACGGGCAGAGGTGCAAATTAGATATTAACAAGCTTTCATCCAGCACCAATCATCCGAAAATGTTGTACCTTTATAGACACCTCACGCTCACAACCTTATAATGGCAAGGGTGATAATGCAATGCAAATATTTAGCATGAAGAAAATAACATACATCTCTATTCTTATAATCCTAGTCATATGTACTAATCCGGTATTTACACAACAATTTATTGTAGGCGATACAGTGAGTTCCTTCATAACATACTCAAATATTCCTGACACATCTTTACCCTTCATGCCTCAGTCGTATTCAGAATTCAGGATCGACATCGACTTTGATCAAATACATGATATAAGATTTTACAGGTATCATACTGCAGGACAACTTCAGACAAGAATAAAGCATATGGTTTATTCATTGGATTCAGTACAATTTGCCTGCACATCATCTGCCTTCGATGCTGACACGCTAGCATTGGGATCTGTATTAGACGGTAAACTAAACTGGAATGATCAATATGATGGATCACGATTATTCGAAGGATTTTATTCACAGGTCCCGCCCCCCTGGGGGCCCCCGAGCTATGAAAAAGGGCTTTTTAGAAAAGACAGCTTGTTTCTGGGCTTCAGGAAAATTTATGAAAGCGACACAGTCTACGGCTGGTTTTGCGTTGAGTGTACACCATCAACATATATCATTAGATCTTATGCCATTAACAGGAATTACAGCAGTATTCCTCAGCATGAAGTTAATGCTGACATAAAGATTTATCCTAATCCGGCTAAAGATATATTAATAATTGAAAACCCAGCAAAACTGAGCTTCATATCAATATATGATATAAATGGAAAGGGTATATTACATAAACAAATCTTTCAAGGAAAAACCAGAATAAACCTTGATCACTTAATAAATGGTTTGTATTTGCTGAAGTTTGAAACCGATAATTATATTTCAGTAAAGAAGATCATTAAAGAATAGAGAAACAACTGATTCTTAATTACCCCCGGATAAGTGTGACAATTTCCATTTTTTGGTATTAAGATTTAGGAGGGGTTCAATTCCTTTAGTCTATTAATACCTGAAGACTTTATGTTCTTACTTACCCAGGAAGAAAAACATCAACTGGTCACAAATTGTGACCGGTTACAAAACCTCAAGCATTCCGGTGCTTTGCCAATGGTATTTACTGAACAGGGGATTGCCATACTTTGCGGCAGGAAATAAACAAAACGAAAAAACCAGAAACCAGAAGCCAGGAGCCAGCCTTACTGCTTAAAACAAAAACTCCCAGGAATAATACCCACCCTGAAAGTATCAACAGCCAGCCCATTGGAACGAAAACGATACACCACACCCCGCTGAACATTATCAATGGCATCGGCCACATAAACCTCTGATGTCGACGGATCAACACCCAGGCCATAATAACCGCCAATAGAACTGTTGCCATAAGGGCTTTCAATAAAAAGCTCCGGCTGGGATACACCAATGACAGCATGACGGTAAACATGCCTGTTCAGAAAATATAAGGTATCACCACTCCCATTGATCGTAAGCTCGGAAGGAAGATCCTCCGGGGCAAAGCGGAATACCTGCTCGATATCCCGGGTTTCTGCATCGATCCTGATAAGTCCGGGCTGCTCATAGCCATAGGGATTTCCCTCGAAACCACCATCGGTGAGCACCCAGAGCTTATTATATTTATCCATGGCCATGGATTGAGGCTGTATCAGAACTTCAATGGAATCAACAATTTTATCAGCTTCGCTGTCGATCACCAATATCTTATTATCATAACTCCAGCAATTGGTAAAAACATACTTGCCATATTGCAGCATCTGCTCCGTAGGGTGCTGATAATAATGCGGGTCATTATTGTTTACATTGATGGAACCTGTAATAAGCTGCAATTCAGGATCGATGATGGCTACAGAACGGGCATAGAGATCACTCACATATGCTTTTGTATCATTGATGAAGTGTATATACCGCGGTGAGGTCAGGCCAACGATCTTTCCGGTCAGCATAAAAGTCTTCAGGTCAATTGTATAGATCTTTCCGCTTCCGTTCAGCACAATATACCCGAGGCTGTCGCGGATCTGCATGGATAATGCGACATCACCGAGGGGTAGTCCATTGGTATTGAAGAACACATCATTGAAAACCTGGCCGCTCTGTATATCATAGTACGATAATGATGCATTCTCATACCCGAAATTCCCCTCATTGATAATAAAAACACCTGATAAAGCCGGATCATGAGGTGCCGGCCGCCTTTCCCACAATTCATCATCCTTCATACACGAAGTGATGATAAGCGGCAGTAACAGCCATATGATATGTCGCAAAGCCTTCATTCCCTACATTTTAAACATAAGCATCAGCATATAATTCCTTCCGGGCATCGGCCGGTACAATACCGTATGATAAGTCTCATTAAAGAGATTATATATCTTGAATTCAGCAGCCAGCGTCACCTTTTTAATATGAAATGCCTTGCCAAACATCAGGTCATTCATGAAGTATGGGTACAGCCAATCGCGCCGGCTTACATCATTGCTGGAGGTGGTATATCTTTCGCTGTATGAATTATGCTGGTATGTGGCATAGAAACCATGATATGAGATATTCACCATGAGGTTGCCCGAATGCAATGGTATGTATACCAATTGTTTGCCATAGGATTCATCTCCCCACACCAGCTGGTCGCCATAATTCACTGAACTCGTGTAAGCATAATTACCGGCAATTTTATACCCTACTCCGCCGATGTTTCCGCTAAGCGAAAGATCAAATTCCACTCCCTTGGACTCAACCCTGTTAATATTGTTCGGCTCCCAATATCCTTTATAGCTTGGCACCCAGATTATCCAGTTGTCAATATCGGAATAAAATCCTGTCAACCCTGTATGCAACTGATGCCCGTTCATTTCAAACAGGTAGTCGACGCCAAGCTCATAACTGATCCCTTTCTCCGGCAGCAGATCCGGATTGCCTCCCGGCTGCCAGTACAGGTCGTTCAGCGTAGGCTGATGGTAATTCCGGGCCACATTTCCCCTGATGATCAGCTCCTTTCCTTCGATTACCCGAAAATCAAAGCCGAAGTAAGGCACGAGTGGCACCACCTTCATATCTATCCAATCCTGCCGCAGCATAAGGTTTAAGTTCAACCGGTCGCCGAAACTCTTTCTGATTGCCAGAAACAATGACATCTCCAGCCGGTCTTTCTCATAGCCGGTCTTCTTCACGCTGTCTTTTGTTATCACATCATGATAATCCACGTCCATAGAGGCCTCTATGGAAAAATCATGTAAGAGGTCATAATTAAATGATGCGGTATTCAGGAAACTGTTCTGCCTGCTTTCTGAATATATGGCGGGCACCTCTCCCAGGCCCGGTACATAATTTTTCAGCCAATAGTCGAGTCGCTTGCCGGAATAGCCGGTACGCAAAAGCAGGCGGTATTTCCGGCCATAGTTCTTCCAGTCGAGGACGAGATTGTTATCCAGGATGCTTTGATTATTCAGATTTGAGTGATCAGGGCCTTCATAGCTGGTAGCACGAGGGATGGTACGCTCAGCCTTTTGCAGCCAGTACTTTGCTGAAAGCACATTATTATCACCGGCCTTGAAAGATAATTCCTGTAACAGCCCGTAGCGGGTATAATCTGCATTTTTATTTGTATCCAGCGGATTGGTGATCTCACCGGTTTCAGGGTCAATATCAGCAATGCCCCGGTTAATATATGTATAGTCGTTTTCCGAATAATTATGATAGATGCGGGTTTTAGATTGGATCTTACTGTTACCGATACCAAACTGCAAAAATTCATCGAAGGTCTTATAGCTGCCAATGCCCTGGATATATTTTACGCTGAGTTTATTATCCCAGTCGACAGTGTTGGTTATATTGACTGAGCCTCCGATTCCCCCACTTCCATTTGAGATGGAGGCAGCTCCATATTTCAGGTCTACATCATCAAGGATATAAACAGGTATCAGTGAAAAGTCAACCATTCCGGTCATTGGAGAGTTAACAGGGATTCCGTTCCAATTCACCCGGGTGTGCGAAGCAGCAGTACCACGGAATGATGCCGTTGCCAGGGCCCCGCGGCCAAGGTTTTTGATAAAAACGCTTGTGTTCTCCGACAGGAGTTCTGATAAAGAAAGGTTGATATTCCTGAGGATGATAAGGCTGTCGACCCTGGCCTCTTTCATGCCCGCCCCTTCCTTTTTAAAACTACGGATGGCGGATACCTCTACTGTTTCCAGAACAAACACAGAGTCTTCAATGCCCTGTGAAAAGGAATGTCCTGCGATAAGCAGAAATACGATCAATATGGCAGTTGCCCTGAACACCTTATTGTTTGATCAGTTTTACCGTGGTTGACATGTGGCCATCTGTGATACGGGCAAGGTAGAGCCCTCCAGGAAAGTCGTTGATATCTACCCTTTCATTTTCAATATAATTATCAATTTCCATTATTTTATTTCCCGAGATGTCAAAAAGTTCCAGTTTTACCTGGTCCACACCTCTAAATGAAACATAATTGCCTGCCGGATTAGGAAAAACACTGATCTTAAGCATATCATTTTCTTCCGGCAGAAAGGCAGGGAGCTCAACTTTGCATGATGCAGTTGCATTTACCGACGAGTCGGTCGCAAGATATGCCATGACCAGCAGTTCTCCTGA
>JAGLEK010000049.1 GCA_023145125.1 Bacteroidales bacterium
TGTGTGCTTGCAATACTGTGCCGATCTCATCCTTTTCAAATGTCACATGAGAGCTGGTAAGTTTCATGCCATGGTCTTCAACCAGTGACTTAAAAGCAGCGGGATCCATGCCATAGAATTTACCATCCTTGTATCCGGCCGCTTCCAGGTTTTTATATCCGATATTGGATATTTTTTCAAGACTTCCTGGAAGATCATCCTTTATTTCATTTCGCAAACTATATAATTGCAAGCCAATATTGTGTTTAGCCGGCATGCTATTTGCCAGCATACTTTTAGGTATTAACATACCTGCAATCATTCCGGCGGATGTTGTTCGTATGAAAGTTCGGCGTTTCATGGCTTTATTTTTAATTGTGGATTATACAATTTTTTCATTTCGGGGGTCCCAGAATACCCTGCGGTTTTCTTTATAGGCAATGGTGCCCATATGAGCGGCCATGGCCTCTTCAAATCCCTGGTCGATATTACAACTGGTTATACCACCATTTCGGATACAATTCAACCATTCTTTGATGTGTAGATGTGTTGGGTCTACCCATTTCCCTCCCCTGTACGTATATAATAAACCTCTTCCGGCAAAATATTGCTCCGTCGGAGATGTTACAGCATCGACGTTTTTCATACCCGGCGACCAGGTAAATAATGGAAGAGCGGGGTCAATAATACCATTTTCGATCTTTTCCTTGTATCGTGTTGATCTGGGATCTGCTTTTATCAGAAGGTCGTGGCCAAGTTCCATGGAAGCGTCATGGCCCATAATAACCCTGCCACGTTTGCGATTACTTGCCAGGGTTGCACTGTAAACCATGCTAAGATCCCTTTCGGGGTATTCATAAACGGTATGCAGGACATCGGGAACCGTCCGCCCGTCTTTGAAATAATATATACCACCGCTTGATATTGCCGAATTTGGAATGCCAAGATCCAGTATTTGGTTTATGGCATCGAATTCATGGGTAAGAAGATCGCCTGAAAGGCCGGTGCTGTAATCCCACCAGCATCTCCACCGGAAGAAACGTTCCAGGTTGAACGGATGGTCCGGTGCGGGCCCAATGAATTGTTCCCAGTCTATGGTATTTTCGTTGGCATCTTCATGAATAGGATATACCCATGCCCCATTCGGATCGTTCCGGTTTGTGGTTACCTCGATCAGTGTGACCTTGCCTAACAACCCTTTTTCAATGGCCTCACGGGCCTTATAATAACTTTCGGTTTGCCGTCCCTGGTGCCCAAGCTGAAAGACGATATTATTTTCTTTAACAACATTTCTAATCTCATAGGTTTCTTCAACCGTCCAGGTCATAGGTTTTTCCAAATAGACATGCTTTCCGGCTTTTGCTGCTGCAATGGCCATAGGCCCGTGCCAGTGGTCAGGCGTGGCAATTATTACTGCATCGATATCATCGGCATTGATAAGCTCAAGATAATTATCATATCGCTTTGGTGTGGGGCCCATCTTTCCATTGGTTCCTTCACGATGTATGTTAGCCCCTGCTTCCCGGGCCATGCGGCCATATGTATCGAAAATATCACATACTCCATTCAAAACCACATTAAGGTCTTCCTGTTCTAGATACTGCCTATACCTGTTATCAGAATGATTATCCGAGGCCGAATCTATCCAGTTATCTATGAGTCCGGGATGTGCAAAACCGGCAGCACGCGCAAGATGCTTACCCCTGATACCATAGCCGATCAATCCAAGCCGGATCTGTTTATCCATTGGGCCCGAAAGAGGTATTTCGGGTGCGGTAGCCTTAAGTTTGATCTCTTCGAGAATATTACTTTTCAGATAGTTATCGTAATGCTGTTTTTTAAACCAGGCCCATGTAAAGGCGCCCAGTACCGGAACAGTTGCAAGTCCTTTTAGTAAATCTCTTCTTTTCATCTTCTTTTAAAAATAAAGCGGTCGATGCCAATATATCTGCTGCTTGGGAATACAAACAATACCGCAAGAGCAATGAGTTCAATCAGATTCTTATTTATGATCAGGTAACTTCCTTCACTGGGGACTGAATATCTCAGGCCGGTAAAGGGAGGATGTGAGAGGTAATACATCGTCAGAAGGATAATGCCGAATATACATGCCGGGCGTGCAAAAATACCAAGGATCAATCCAAGCCCGATAAGAATCAGCCCCCAGATGTTCAATTGATCTAAAATACTAACAGTGAGAGGATCTGCTGTTAGGGAATGGAAAAAGGATTCCATAAAACCACGGGAATCGAGTAAGAAACCTACACTGCTCCAGTTGGGGTTCATAAGCTT
>JAGLEK010000490.1 GCA_023145125.1 Bacteroidales bacterium
CCTTTTACGGCCTGGAAGTAGTCGGCCTGTGATGGCTGTATGGTACCCAGTCCGGGGCCACCCCTGACTACATTTACTATTACGCAGGGCAGTTCTGCTCCTGCCATATATGAGATCCCTTCCTGTTTCAGGCTGATCCCAGGACTGGAGGATGAGGTCATCGCCTTTTTGCCTGTTCCGGCAGCCCCGTAAACCATGTTGATGGCTGCCACTTCGCTTTCTGCCTGAAGTACTACCATCCCGGTGGTTTCATAGGGTTTCTCTGCCATAAGGTATTCAATCACCTCCGACTGCGGGGTGATGGGGTACCCGAAATAGGCATCCACGCCGGCACGGATAGCAGCTTCCGCTATCGCCTCATTGCCCTTCATTAGCTTTAATTCGCCCATTCTATATTGTATTTTGACTGAATTATTGTTCTATTCTTTTGCGGTAAACCGTGATGACGCCATCAGGGCACACAACGGCACAGTTGGCACATCCGACACAAGACTCCGGATTGACCATATAGGAATACTTATAACCTTTGATATTCACCTCACTGGACATGCCGATCACATCATTCGGGCATGCGCCAATACAAACTTCGCAACCCTTGCACCGGTCTATGTCAACAACAATTGCTCCCTTGAATTTTGCCATTTTATCGTTTATTAGTTTAGATAATTCTGCTGATAAAAAAGTGCTACGAATGTACAATTTTTAGCTAAACCGATAGGGTAGGATACCCTAATTTAGAATCTAATGAAAGTAATTTATAATGGATATGAATTAGCGGGGCGGGGGACAAGGTGCAGGGGACAGGGGGTAGGGAACTTGGAACTTGGAACTTGGAACTTGGAACTGGGGACTGGGGACGGGGAAAAAAGAATATCGAATCTCAAATATCAAATATCGAATATCGAATATCGGATTTCGGATATCCTTCCCCATTCTTATTCTTATTCTTATTCCTTGTTCTTTATTCTCTATTCTCTATTCTCTATTCCACCGGATGGTCTTCATGAAACTTCGTCAGCCGGTATTCCAAATCAGGGAACTGATCTCTTTTCACCAGGCTAACACATGCGCGTATACCTTCGAGGCGCTTACTGCCGGTAATGGCGAGGCTGATGGCACTGATGCCGTAATAGATGAGTTCGTTGAGCAAGTCTTCACCGGAAAAGCCCGGATAAGCAAAGGTGAAATAAAAGCCGTCGGCAATGGGTACATCCTCATCTTTATCATAAACGATATAAAAACCATTGTCGAGAAAAAACTTTTTCATGATGGCAGCCTTTTCTCCATATTCCTTAACGATCTCAATGAAGTTGTATTCACCGTCGTTCACGGCTTTCAGGATAGCAGCAAGCCCATATTGCGGAGTGTGTGCAGTACCGGAGCTCAGCGCATACAATGAGCCAAAAACCATAGAGTAACCGAATTGGTCGTAAGTATAAAAGCGTTTCAGGTCGGGGAACCTGCGATTGTAGAGCTTATCAGAGATCACCATCATGCCGATACGCTGGCCTGCATAGCTGAAGACCTTGGAACTTGAAATAAACAGTATGTAATTATCTGTATACTGTGAAACGGATGGCTGAAATGGAGGCTCACCAGGTTTGGAATAATCCTTCCTGAAGTCCATGGCAAAATAGGCCAGGTCTTCCATTACGATCACATCATATTTTGTTGCCAGGTCGGCAATGATCCGCAGTTCTTTGTCAGTGAAACATATCCATGAAGGGTTATTCGGATTGCTGTACAGGATGCTTGAAATATTCCCTTTCGAAAGGAATGACTCGAGCTTGTCACGAAGCTTTTCGCCCCTGTAATCATAAACATCGAATGTTTCGTATTTGATCCCAAGCACACGGTGCTGCAGCTTATGAACCGGAAATCCGGGATCGATGAAAAGTGTCGTATCTTTCTTCTCATTCATCCTGTTCACGGTCATGAATGAAGCAAAGCCTCCCTGCATAGAGCCTACTGTCGGGATACATCCATCAGGGCTTACATCAATATTCAGGAATAACTTTACAAAACGGGAAATTTCCTTTTTTAAGGGGGCGATGCCGAAGATATCAGGATAAATGGCAGCAACACCGCTGTCGAGAGCCTTTTTTTCCGCTTCGATACCTATTTGCGCAGGAGGGAGCCCGGGAATACCCATCTCCATACGGATATATTTTTTCCCTGTAGCCTCTTCGATCTGGTCTACAAGCTTTTTAATATCCCTGATGGATGCCTTGCCAACGCTTTCTATCGGGCTTTCATTAATTTTTTGAGTTACTATGTCGTAGTTAATAGGAGTTTCTTTCATATTTATCCGGGTTAGGAAACCCAAATATAAAAATTATTCTTAAAAGAAGTAGAAGGCAGCTGCCAGACAGCGCAAATTAACTGTTTCCTTAGCGTTCATGACAATCCCATTCACATCAGCCTGTCCGTATGCCGCGGCGGTATATTCCAGTTCTAATCCAAGCATAAATCTGCCGGAATACCATTCTACGCGAGGAGAAATCCTGTACAGATAAGCAATATCCTGCCCCATGCCATAATAAACCCCCATTGCCGGGCCGTTATAACCGAGGTTGGCAGCGTAGCC